>CALCEC010000001.1 GCA_937900095.1 uncultured Bacteroidales bacterium
TGTGTGTGTAAGCGAGCTTCCACCCACTCGCTGGCACAAACCTTGCGACGACTGGAATGTTCGTGCAAATGAGAGCAGAGGATAAATTTATTTATACTATGCCGAGTGCAGCCGAACTTGGATGAAATCAACTTTAGCACCACAAAGGAGTCTTCGAAGAAGCCCTGCCGGTCTAGTGACTGAGGGGTTAAAACAGAGGAGGTCTCTGTTGTCTGTTTACCCTCTGCCAAAAGGGTAGTGTGTTTCCGGCGCTTTCAGGCGTTAAATTCGCATTGTATGTCATATTATACGCGATAGTATAATAAATTTAGTCGGTATTTATTTGTTTTTAACAATTATAACTTCTACTTTTGTAGAAAGTATATTGGGCTTTATAGTGGGTTGTTGGGCCTCGCTTGTAAGGGTAGCCCCTGGAAACACTATTAAAACCCGGATGATAAAACAAAATCCCTTAAAGGGCGAAACTTTACAGCACAGTTCGTTAGGGCTGTGGGAAAGGGTGAAACTTTATAACACAGGCAGTAAGGCCTGTGTAACAAAAAATAGTGGAAGCAGAAATCCACAAGCACCAACCCCACCCTGCAGGAGCTTGACCGCTCCTGTGGGGACAAAAAGAAATTGAAAACAAACAAAATATAAGAGTTATGAAAATTGCAGTAGCAGGAACAGGTTATGTAGGCCTGAGTATCGCCACATTGTTGGCACAGCACAATGAAGTAGTGGCAGTGGATGTGATTCCCGAAAAAGTCGAGAAAATCAACAATCGTATTTCTCCCATTCAGGACGATTACATCGAGAAGTATCTTGCCGAGAAAGAACTCAATCTTAAGGCCACTCTTGACGGTGCAAGTGCATACCGTGATGCAGAGTTTGTTGTCATTGCAGCACCTACTAACTATGATCCGCAACTCAATTTCTTCGATACTCACCACATCGAGGATGTCATAGACCTTGTGCTAGAGGTGAATCCCGAGGCGACAATGATTATCAAGAGCACAATCCCAGTAGGTTATTGCCGTAGCCTTTACGTGAAGTATGCCAAGATTTTCAAGGAGAAAGGTTGGGACACAACCCGCAAGTTCCGCTTGCTCTTCTCGCCCGAGTTCCTGCGCGAGAGCAAGGCACTCTATGATAACCTTTACCCCAGCCGCATTATCGTGGGTTATCCCAAGATGATAGAGAAGTTTGATGAGGAAAATGAGGCAATCAAGGCTATTGCCGGCAATCACCTTGAAGAGGCTGCTCACAAGTTTGCAGAGCTCCTGCAGCAGGGTGCAATCAAGGAAGAAATCCCAACCCTCTTTATGGGACTAAAAGAGGCCGAGGCTGTCAAGCTCTTTGCAAACACCTACCTGGCATTGCGTGTAAGCTACTTCAATGAGCTCGATACATACGCCGAGGTGAAAGGCCTCGACTCGGCAGCAATCATCCAGGGCGTCGGTCTTGACCCGCGTATCGGCGACCACTACAACAACCCATCCTTCGGCTATGGAGGTTACTGCTTACCAAAGGATACCAAGCAGCTGCTTGCCAACTATCAGGAGGTGCCGCAGAATATGATGAGCGCCATTGTAGAGAGCAACCGCACCCGCAAGGACTTCATTGCCGACCGCGTCCTTGAAATTGCCGGAGCATATGAGGCCAACAGCAGCTATGATGCTTCAAAAGAGAAACCTGTAACAATCGGTGTATATCGCTTGACAATGAAGAGCAACAGCGATAACTTCCGACAGTCATCAATTCAGGGCGTAATGAAGCGTATAAAAGCCAAAGGCGCTGAGATTGTAATTTATGAGCCTGCTCTTGAGGATGGCAGCACTTTCTTCGGTAGCCGCGTAATCAACGACCTTGCAGAGTTCAAGAAACAGTCACAAGCAATCATAGCAAACCGTTACGATGCATGTCTTGATGATGTGAAGGAGAAAGTTTATACACGCGATATTTTCCAGAGAGACTAAAACATAAAGCAGATAGCCATGCTACAGTACAACATAGACCTTAAAGGCAAGACAATATTGGTTACAGGTGCAGCCGGTTTCATTGGCAGCAACCTGTGCAAGCGACTGCTCAATGAAGTTGACGACGCGCATGTCATCGGTATCGACAATATGAATGACTACTATGATGTAAATATCAAGAAAGAGCGTTTGAATGCATTGAACAAGTTTGACAAATTCACATTCATTGAAGGCAACATTGCCGATAAGCAGCTCATCGATGACCTGTTTGTAACACACAAGCCATACGTTGTAGTGAACCTCGCTGCACAAGCCGGTGTGCGTTACAGCATAACCAACCCAGGAGCATACATAGAGAGCAACCTCATTGGTTTCTACAATATACTTGAGGCATGCCGCCACAATACAACGGAACATCTTGTATATGCGTCATCATCAAGCGTATATGGCAGCAACAAGAAAGTACCCTACAGCACCGATGACAAGGTTGACAACCCTGTGAGCCTCTATGCTGCAACCAAAAAGAGCAATGAGCTCATGGCACACGCATACAGCAAACTCTACAACATACCAAGCACCGGTTTGCGCTTCTTTACCGTATATGGCCCGGCCGGCCGCCCCGACATGGCATACTTCGGCTTCACCAACAAGCTGGTGAAAGGCGACAAGATACAGATATTCAACTACGGTAACTGCAAACGCGATTTCACATACGTCGATGACATTGTAGAGGGTATTATCCGCGTGATGCAGCACGCTCCAGAGCGCCAGACAGGCGAGGACGGTTTGCCAGTGCCACCATATAAGGTATACAACATCGGTAACAACCAGCCCGAGAACTTGCTCGACTTTGTAACCATCCTGCAGGAAGAACTTTTGCGCGCGGGAGTATTGCCACAGGATTATGACTTCGAGGCACACAAAGTGCTTGTGCCTATGCAACCCGGCGATGTGCCGGTGACATATGCCGACACCACCCCGCTTGAGCAGGACTTCGGGTTCAAACCATCGACATCACTGCGTGAGGGTCTTAGAGCATTTGCCGAGTGGTATGCAGAGTATTATAAATAATCCAGAACTATAATAATTAAATTAACGAAAAGTTTAAAGTACGTAATAGCACAGCAGTATGTCGGGATTTCCGACATACTGCATCCTGCAAGATAAATCATTCAATTCCGATTTTGATAAATACAATTCAGGAACACTTTTTGATTTTTACACTGACGATAAATTATACCCGCCACCTCGCTGCGTGAGAGTCTCAGGGCCTTTTCCAAGTGGTATGCAAGGTATTATAAATGATTGTAATACACCCGAAAACACTATCTTATGTTTAAAATATGTTTAGCAAGTTCCACAAAATAAAAAATGGTAATTAAAATGAAACAAAAACGCACTATAAATATTCTATGGACAGGGGGGTTGGATTCGACTTGCCGTGTGGCACAATTGTCACAAATGGATAATATCATTATTCAACCATATTACATAATTGACCCAGGCCGCGGCTCTATCAAGTACGAAATTAACGCGATGAAGAATATTGCAGCAATTATACGCAACCACCCAAAAACCACAGCAGAACTTAAGGATACAATTCTCGTTAAATTGAATGACATAAAACAATATCCGGAGATTACAAAAAGTTACAACATTTTAAGGGAAAAGTATCGTTTAGGAGGCCAATACGATTTTCTGGCACGATACGCCAAACAGGAGAACATCGCTCTTGAAGTTGGGTTGGAATGCAGTCCAAGAAGTAAAGCATATATCACAGTAACAAGCGAATCAAAAGATTTATTAGAAGAGATAGAGGTTGACGAACTACTGATAAATAAAGAAACTTCATCAAGAGACCTCATTAATGTCTTTGAAAATTTGCGTATAGGCAAAAGAATATGGACTATGTCGAAACTGGAAGAAGTTGAATATTTGAAATCTATAGGATTGGAAAGCATCATCCTGAAGACTCACTTCTGCCATACACCTATATTCGGACTTACTTGTGGACAATGTAACCCATGCAAGGATGCATTAAACGAAGGTATGGCATGGAGGGTTTCCAAATTGGGACGGGCATTAGGATTGCTAAGAAAGATATTCTATTATGCACCAAAAAAGATAATCTGTAAGGTTATTTCATTTCTATCCCACAACACAGGATGTTAATAATCAATAAATTATCAAAAGCCTAAACCTTTGTTTTAACAGCATTTTGACGCTTGCTAAACTTAGGTAAAATAATAGAAAATGGGAAACGAGAATAACAAAAGAATAGCAAAGAATACTATTATGCTTTACATCCGTATGTTATTGACTATGGGTGTGACCCTTTATACATCTAGAGTAATACTTAGAACTTTAGGTATAGAGGACTTTGGTATATATAATATCGTTGCTGGTATTATTACAATGTTATCTTTCTTAACGGGTTCATTGGGAGGCTCTAGCTCACGTTTCATCACTTATGCTTTAGGAAAGGGGGATGAAAAAAAAGTTAAAGAAGTTTTTTCATCCATACTATATTTACACATTGCATTGGCGTTGTTTGTATTTATAATTGGAGAAACTGTAGGACTATGGTTTGTATGCAACAAATTGGTGATCCCTGTAGAACGATTTAATGCAGCATTGTGGGTCTATCATTGTTCTGTATTAACAATGATGGTAGCAGTGATTAGCGTACCATATAACTCGTTAATTATAGCGCATGAACGTATGAGTGCGTTTGCCTATATCTCAATAATAGAAGTTAGTTTGAAATTAGCAATCGTTTTTTTACTGCTTTACCTTCCCTATGACAGATTAGCGACGTATGCAGTACTACTATTGCTTGTTCAAATACTCATACGTTTATCATACAACGTGTATTGCAGCAAACATTTTATTGAGTCCAAGGTGCGTCCAAAACGAAATGGAACTATAATAAAAGAAATGTTATCTTATACGGCTTGGACTCTTGCGAGCAGTGTTGCAGTTGTGGGATATACACAAGGATTAAACATTCTATTGAATTTATTTTTCGGGCCTATTGTCAATGCTGCTCGTGGAATTTCTGTTCAAGTGCAAAGTGCCATAATGCATTTTGTATCTAATTTCCAAACAGCGATGCGGCCACAAATCATAAAGAGTTATGCAGTCAACAATTTGGAATATATGCATAAGCTGGTAGTAATGTCATCAAAATATGGCTTATTATTGATGTTATTTCTTACACTTCCCGTAATTATTTGCATACACCCAATTTTGAGGCTATGGCTTAATATTGTACCTGAGTACACTGCAAATTTTGTCATCATTATGCTTTTAGTCGGTTTGATAGAGCCTTATAAAGTTGCACTACTCAATGCAATTCATGCGACAGGTGACATAAAAAAATTCCAGATCTACGAAAGTTTATTTCTACTATTGGTTGTTCCCGTCGCCTACATTTTGCTTAAGTGGTATTATGTATCACCTGAAATAGTTATGATAGTTTATCTTGTAATCCAATTTATTACTCAAATTATCCGTATGCTGATAGTGCTTCCTAGAATATCAATGTCTATGAGTGACTATTGTAAAAAAACATTAATTCCACTCCTTAAAATTCTACCAATTGTTATTATTCCAATCATTTTCATCAATCTTTCGGAAACAGCAAACTTTACCACTGTGCTAAAGAACGTTGTCTGCATAGAGCTCACTTTAGTTGTTTGCACATTGACATTATATTTAGACAGAAAAGAACGTAAATTCGTATTTAATAAAATTAGGTCAATACTTAAGCATAAATCAACAATAAATAAAAATAATTATTTATGAAAAAGATTTTATGGTTTTCAAACTGCATACAAAGCAACACCAAGAACAGAGCTAGTGGTTCTTGGCTCTATTCAATGGCACGTCTGCTTGTTGACAGCCAAGAGATACATTTGACAAACATTACTGTAACCCCCAAAAAGGGGAAGAATATAAAACATATTACAATTAGCAATACATTTGACGAATATATATTGCCAAATTGGGATACAGACAAGGATGGGTGTCCATCATTGGACAAATGTCAACAAATAGCAGATATATGTGCAGACGTCAACCCGGATATTGTACATATATGGGGAATTGAGAAATACTTTGCACGCATTGTTTCCAAGTTGAACATCAAGGTTCCAGTATTATTAGAAATACAGGGAATCCGCAAACCGTGTGCCGAAGTGTACTTTGGTGATATGTCTATAGGTGAAACTTGGAGTTGTATGGGATTACGCGAATTCTTGTTCCCATTCCACAAATCAATATATGCAATGAAACGTACAATGTACACACGTGGTGTAAAGGATGAAGAGGTTCTAAAAAATTTCCAGCATATATCTACACAATCGCGCTGGGTACGTGATCAAATAAAGCCCTTAGCTCCAAATGCCAAGTTATACAATACAGGAATGTCTTTGCGTGAAGAATTCTGGGATAGCGATAAATGGCAATATCCACAAGATGGCATTAGAGACTTTTATTGTTCTGCATCAGCCCCTATATCATACAAAAGTATTCAAACAGCAATCAAAGCTTTGGCTATAGTTACAAAGTCATATCCAACAACAAAACTATATGTCATAGGTAATTTTAATACATCAAATTGGTTACATCAGACAGGGTATCTAACATTTTTGTTGAATCTAATAAAAAAATTAAATATTCAAGATAATGTCGTCTTCACTGGTCCTCTTAATGCTGCAGAGATAATTCAGGTAATACATAAATGTGTAGGAATGGTACAGACCAGTTATGTAGAAAGTTATTCACTTGCTGTTGCCGAAGCTCAAGCTGTTGGTATTCCTTCCATAATATCTTATGCTGGCGCAATGCCAGAATTGGCAACAGATCGTGAAACCGGTCTGTTCTTCACACCGGGAGATTTCCGAAGTTGTGCTGCGCGTATGTTAGAAATCATAGAAGACAAGAAGCTTGCAGAATATATCTCTGAGAAATCATACACATTGGCACATAAGCGCAACAACGACACAAGAGTATTGGCTTGTCAATTAAAGATATATCAAGATATTTTACAAGACAGATTATAAAATGTAAAGTATAATATTACTGTTTACATACATATAACCAACTATCGCATTATGGTTTATTTTATCGTTTGCGGATTACTTGCCTCATTGTTTGCCTATCTGTCCTATAGTCAAAAGAACAGGTTTTTCATGCTTTTTGCATATGCTGTTTTAGTGTATGTAATAGGTCTGCAGGATTCTATAGGCGAAGACTACGGGCGCTATATTCAAACTTTCCAACGTATTCAATTAGGACTTACAGGAGGTTCTTTATGGGAATTTGGCAGTCGTGATGGAACATACATTGAATATGGATGGTATTTGTTAAACAGAATTTTAGGCACTATTATAAATGATTTCCATATAGTATCTGTTGTATTGGCTTGCTGTTTCTGCTATGCCCTTGACAAGATTCTTAAGTTTGTCCCGCAAAAATGGCACTGGTTTGCGTTATTGTTCTTCTATTTCACAATAGGACAGATGACCTTCTGTATGTCGGGTCTACGCCAGACTATGGCGATTATATGTTTTATGCTATTCACAGTTGAATGGCTTAACAAAAATCGCATCAGGGCGTTACTATATATCCTTGTGGGGTTGACGTTTCACAACAGTATGATTTTCGCTATGCCTTTAGCTGCAGTAATACTGATTCCTTTGGACAACATTATAAAATACAAGAAGACATATACAATTGCACTTATTTCACTCTACGTAATAGGTAACATCTTTTTTACCCAAATACAAGCATTCTTTTATGATTTAACAGCCGACTGGATAGCAGATGATGTTGGTGTGGGCACATATTACCTTGATGAAATGATGAAAGGAACAGGCGCTACATTATTAAGGTCGGCTATTGATATGCTGTTTTTTATACCTTCTATATTGGCGTTCTATAATATTAAAGATAAATCCATATACATTATCTTATATTATATTCTTTCAATAATATTAACTTTGTTATTTGGTACAACAGGAAGCTTGTCACGAATAATCAGTTATATTACATTTATGGGTATACCATCAATGTGCTTAATGTTATCGTATATTAAAAACAAAGAAATAAGGACAACCATTATAATTGCTATAGCTGTAATTACAATGATAAGATTTAATTCGGCATTAATAAACCCAATCTATATGAGGTATATAGACTTCCATACTATAGTAATCTAGATTTTTAGTAAAGACATAAATAGTTACCTTGAAAAGGGAAGATATGAGAAGATACCAATGGAGTTGGCAAACAATTTAAATGATTAAGTATATGGCAAAAATCATAATCGCAGGCGATTTCTGTCCACGGGAAAGAGTGCAGCAGTTAATAGATGCAAAGGATTACGCAAAGATTTTTGGCGATGTAAAGAAATACACCGCTAATGCAGACTACTCTATTGTAAACCTTGAGGCGCCCATTGTCATCGGTCCAGCAAAGCCTATTGAAAAATGCGGTCCCAGTCTAAAGGCCAAGCCCAATGCCATAGATGCAATGAAATACGCAGGCTTCAATATGGCAACGCTTGCCAACAATCACTTCCGCGACTATGGCGATGCAGGTGTTGCCCAAACTCTTACCGTATGCGAAGAGGCCGGTATAGACACAGTCGGTGGAGGAAATAACATAGATGAGGCATCAAGAACATTATATAAAAACATTGTAGGAGAAGCCATCGCTTTCATAAATTGCTGCGAAAACGAGTTCTCTATTGCAACTGAAGCTAACGGAGGAGCAAACCCCATTAATGCCATAAAGCAGTTCTACGCAATAAAGACCGCAAAAGAAAAAGCAAAGTGGGTAATTGTAATCGTTCACGGTGGACACGAGCACTATCCTCTACCAAGCATACGTATGAAAGAGACTTACCGTTTCTTCATTGATGCAGGTGCCGACGCAGTAATCAACCACCACCAACACTGCTACACCGGATACGAAGTGTATAAATCCAAGCCTATTTTCTATGGTATCGGCAACTTCTGCTTCGACATAAAGAGGATGAGAAACTCAATATGGAATATCGGATATATGGTAGAATTGGAATTGAATGACAAGAATATATCGTTCAAGACAATCCCATACGTTCAGGCTGACAAGGAAGCTGGTGTAATTATTCAAGAAGAGCCTCAGCAAATTGAGGCCTTTGAGAAAAACATAAAGGAACTCAATGCTATAATTGCCGATGACAAGACCCTGCAACAAAAGCACAAAGAGTTTATGGAAAAGACAAAGAAGTATTTCCTTTCAATGGTAGAACCATATTCAAACCGTTACTTGCGTGCTTTATACATTCGCGGTTTTCTGCCATCGAAAATGAGTTCCAAAAGACGTTTGGAACTTCTAAACCATATTGAATGCGAAGCGCATCTCGAGCGCCTGATATATGCTATAAAAAACAAATGAACTCAATATGAACATAATAGCCAAAGCAATAAAATCGCCAAAAAAGATTTTAGTATTTATACTGAACAAGTGCGCAAGATTATTCAAGAATGACGAAACATTTTTGAAAATAAAGTTCCGCCTTGAAATGGGGCAACCGCTAAACCTTAAAGCTCCGAAGACCTTCAACGAAAAACTACAGTGGCTGAAACTTTATAACCGAAAGCCCGAATACACTACAATGGTAGACAAGTTTGCGGTAAAGGAGTATGTAGCCAACATTATAGGCGAGGAACACATTATACCTACACTCGGCATATGGAATAGTTTCGACGAGGTTGATTTTAAATCATTGCCAAACCAATTCGTGCTAAAGACTACACACGGAGGTGGCGGAGGCGGTGTCGTCATCTGCAAGGACAAGAACACATTTGACAAGCAGAAGGCAAAGGAAGTATTGCAGAAATCACTCAACAGCGATATATACTGGAACTATCGCGAATGGCCATACAAAGATGTACCCAAGCGTATAATAGCAGAACAGTTTATGTCGAACAACGGCAAGGACCTCGAAGATTACAAGATACACAACTTTAACGGCAAACCAAAGTTTATTCTTGTGTGCAGCAACAGATACAGCAATGAGCCAATGATTGATGACTTCTACACTCCGGAGTGGAAACTTATGGATTTGCGCCGTCCCGGGCACCCAAACTCGGTTACGCCCACAGAAGCACCGTCTAAATTGAAGGAAATGCTTGAATTGTCCGAGATTCTGTCAAAAGATATCCCGTTCCTTAGAACAGACTTCTATATCATAAACGGCAAAGTATACTTTGGCGAACTCACTTTCTTCCCAGCAAGCGGAATGAGCAAATTTGAGCCCGAAGATTGGGACATCACCATAGGCACTTGGCTACAGCTACCTAACATCAAATAATTAAAAGATGAGCAGCACTAATTTAAATATTGTATATATTGGTTCACCGGCATTTCCAGATGGAGCTGCCACGACAAAAAGACGCAGATATATGGTAGATTATATGAACAATCACCATATAAGTTGCCACGTATTGGTAACAGGTTTTTACAAAAAGAGCAATAATCCCCAACAGGGTAGATATGGCAACTGCGACTATTGCAACATAAACAACTTGGCAAAGATTGGCAAGCTGTCAGGTTACCATAAGGCAGGATATTCAAAGCTCAAGGAATGGTACGATGAAAAAAAATCGAATATCCTTATATTTACTACAGCTATGAATTTCATAGACCATAAGCTCTACAAATATGCAGTGAAACTTGGATATAAGGTCGTGTTCGATATTGTAGAAACAGCATTCTGGAAATACGAGAAAATTGGATTAAAAGCGAAAATACGTTATCTTTTGGATGAATACTATTCTAAGAAAGCATACAAGAAATCGGCAGCATTTGTCATATCGGAAAGGCTAATGGATGAGTTCAGAACCAAATATCCCAATATGTCATTGTGTATTCTCCCTAATGCAACGCCACTAAGCATTACCGAAGGGCGCAAGAGTCTGAACAATCCTTTGCAAGTTCTGTATGCTGGAACATACGCTGCAAAAGAGGGGGTAACATACCTTATCGATGGTGTAAAACAAATCATTGAAAAAGGTTGCAAATGCAAGTTGCTCTTACTTGGCAAAGCACCTCAGGCACTGCGCGAGAAATACGCAAATGACAGCTGTATCGATTTCAAGGGATTTGTATCGGAAGATGACCTTGCAAGGCTACAGGCTGAATCTGACGTTCTTGCAATGGTACGCACTAATTCAATTTTCGCAAACTTTGGATTCCCATTCAAGCTGACAGAATACCTTGCAACAGGCAATATTGTACTAAGCACAAGAGTGAGCGATGTCGAGAAATACCTTACAGACAAGCAGGATGCTTACATAATTGAACCGGAAAACGCCACTGCGGTATGTAACGCAATAATGCATATTGCAAAGAACCCGGAAGAGGCCTGCAGGGTAGCACAGAACGGACTTAAAACAGCAGAAGAGAAATTTTCAATAGAGGTTGTTGGTAAGACTTTTGAAGAATTTTTGCTAACATTGTAATGTATTATAGATTATGAACAAGATTAAATACTATTTAGATAACAAGGCGCATTACGTAGATGTAATACTGAAAATTGTAAAAAAGGCTTTTTGGAAAGCAGTTAACTATACTTCGGCTCACTGGTGGGGAGTAAAGATTGGAAAAGGATGCAGATTTAATGGTAAGATGCATTTTAACCGTATTCAGGAGTGCTGTATTTCTATTGGCGAAAAATGCATCTTCAATTCCAATCACAAATCGAACCTTATTGGCGTTTACTCCCCCTGTATGATTTCCACAATAAGCAAAGGAGCTATAATAGAAATTGGTGACAATTGTGGGTTTTCGGGCACAGTAATAGGGGCTGCGCTACATATAAAATTAGGCAATAACGTACGCTGCGGGGCAAACACCTTAATAACCGACAGTGACTGGCACACCGATGATTACCGTACAGGTAAGGACAAGGAAGTCATTATTGAGGATAATGTTTGGCTTGGATATGGAGTAAAAGTTCTTAAAGGTGTACACATTGGAAAGAACTCACTTATTGGTGCAAACAGTGTAGTTACAAAAGATATCCCGGCTAATGTCATTGCAGCAGGTTCTCCTGCAAAAGTAGTAAAAACAATAAATGAATAAATATAATATGCAAAAAAATATCGCAATACTGATTCCTACACTAAAAGCCGGAGGCGCCGAGAAACAGGCTGTGCTTCTGGGCTCATTGTTATCGAAGAGGTTCAATGTTCACGTAATAATACTTTCAGGGGAACAGAATGTCGCTTTCTCCAAAAATGTAGAGATCATTGAAAACTCCAACGTCAAACTGCATAAGTTGCAAGGGGGAACAATGGCAAAATACAAGGCATTGAAAGCATTGCTTAAAGAGAACAATATTGACATATTGTTCAACTATCTTACAAAGCCTAATGTAATTGGTTCCATTGCAGGTAGGAAAGCCGGTGTTAAACAGATATATAACGGCATCAGGAATTCGCGCATAGATTGGTGGAAACTTATACTCGAGCGCTTTGCACACAACCACTATGCAACGGCAACAATATACAACTGCTATTCGGGCGAGGAGTATTTCTCAAGCAAAGGCCTGAAGAAGGATAAAGCGATAGTTATACCCAACTGTTTCCAGAATATCGCCGAACCAATCACACGTGAGGATAAGGAAATAAAGCATATAGTAACAGTTGGCCGTTTTGTGCCGCAGAAGGACTACAAAACCATTATACGCACAATTGCCTGCCTGAAGGAGCTGCGCAAGGACTTTGTCATGGACATCATAGGCTATGGCGAAGAGGAGCAGAATATACGTGCTTGGATAAAAGAGTACGGTGTTGAAGATTACATAAAGATATACATCCGCCCCGAAAATGTGCAGGACATTGTACGTGCAGCTGACATATACCTATCGACAAGCCTTTTCGAAGGTACAAGCAACAGCATTATGGAAGCACTCAACTGGAGCCTGCCTGTCGTTGCCACGAATGTGGGCGACAACAACTACCTTGTAATTGATGGCGTTAATGGTACACTTCACCCTATTGGCGATGCAAAGGGAATGGCCGAATCAATTGCCAAGTTATTGGCCTCTTCCGACCTTCGCAACAGATTGGGATTGGCAGGAAACAAGAACCTGCGCGATAATTATTCTATGGAAATTTTTGAAAAGAGATATCTTAAACTGATTGAGCAATGAAGATTGTATTTATAGGATGCCGAGACATACATACTCTTGGTGGCATTGAATCATATATGTCTAACCTTGCAAGGGAACTTGTAAGGAGAGGACACGAACCTGTAATCTATTGCGAGAGCAACAGAAAAGCTATTGAGTGGGAAGACGGGATAAAACTCATACATTACAAAAGCCCTCGCAACATATACATTTGCAAAATATGGATAAGTCTTAAAGCGACTTTCAGGACATTGTTCAAAGAAAAGGATGTTGCTGCAATACATTATAATTCTTGGCCACCAGCAATTTGGTCCTTTATACCCAGAATTTTTGGTATTAAAGCATATATGCAAGGTCACGGACTAGGATGGGAGAGAAGTAAATATAAGAAAAGGCAACAAAAAATAATCAAGGCTGTAGCAACAACTGTAACCAAAATGAATAAATACAGAATAATGTGCAGCGAGGGACAGACTAGGTATTTCAAAGAAAACCATAATATTAAATGTACCACAATGCCTACAGCAGTCAATCTTCCGCCAAAAGAGAGCAAGGACAGTGCTGTATATTTAGGTAAATACAAGCTTGAATCTAAAGGATATTTCTTATACATGGGACGTCTCGTACAAGACAAGAATCCAGATTATCTCATTAAAGCATTTATGGCTAGCAATAACGGAAATAAGAAATTGGTCATTGCCGGAGCTAATGATGCAGACAAAGGATATGTAGATTACCTTCACGATATTGCAAAAGGGAACGAGGATATCATCTTTACAGGTGCAATATATGGTGATGAAAAGGATACGCTACTTAGAAATGCATATACATTCTGCCTACCGTCTACAATAGAAGGATTATCTATTGTGCTGCTTGAAGCTATGAGCTACCAACTTCCTATAATTGCATCGAATATAGATGCCAACAAGGAGGTTCTTGAAGAAAAAGATGCGGTTTGGGTGAGACCTGAAAGTGTTGATGAATTGAAAGATGCCATTGAATTCTGCATTAATAACCCTGAGATTATTGAAGAGGTAAGAATGAGAAATTTCAATAGAATCAAGAATTCATATACTTGGGATAAAATAACTGACAGATATATTGCATTTTTGGAAAGCATTGGGGTATCATAAACATACAAAGCACAGCAAATGAACAAAACGTCTACTTAATATGAAATTAGAGAGAATACATATATCAACATATACACCACAGCTCCACAGATCTCTTCTATCATTTATGGTTAGCCAATACGAGAACAGAAGCAGTGAATACCTTGATTGGTGGTTGACAAATCTTGATAAAGGAGGTTCAGATGTGTGGAACACTACTGTTGTGGCATATTATAACAACAAGATTGTCGCTTGCTGTACCTCAAACCCGTTTATGTTAAAAATAAGAGACGAGGTATGCCCTATGTTTTATGAGAGCAACACAATTGTTTCTCCTGAATTTCGCGGATGCGGAATTGGGAAAATATTATATTCCGAAATAATAAAACACAAGAATAGAATCACTATTGGACTCACAAAATCTGCATATATTATTCAAACACAAAAGTTGAAGGGGAACTATCCCATACTCAATGTAAGGGTGTATGTTTCGGCAAACTGGTATTCTTTGCGGTCTATTATAAATAAATTTTTAAACAGAACTCATGATGTTGTATTTCCAGAAAATATCATGGTGTCTGGGTGTTCATTTACAAAAGTCAAGAATGCCAAAGACCTGGACGAATTTCCCGAGAATGGCATATGGCTCAATGACAATGTTGAACTGATACGTAGCAAAGAGTGGATAAGAAGCCGTTTCATTGACATTTACCGCAAAGACTACTCAATCTACACAATTTACAAGAATGAACAATTGGCAGGATATGCAGTATTCCGGAAAGGAAGAATATACGGTGTAGAATTCATATCCATTGTAGATTTCAGATGCAAAGATACCAGCTTAGAAAGAGTTGTTACAAAAGCTGCCAACAGAATTGCCAAGATGAACAAAATAGGGTTCACGTTCTGTATGTCCTCGAGACTCCATTCACTAATAAAGTTTTTACCTTTAACAATAAGATTGCCCAAAAAGATAAAGAACGTTACGGTTGTTGAGAAAATAAAGGACGAGAATATTCTGTTCACATCGGCCGATTCCAACCTTGACTTTGTATATTACGAATAACATCCAAATAAAAGAGCAATATGAAAATAGTACTTTTTGGCGGTGGATTGCAGGTACTCTCAACAGCACGTTCACTCAAGGAGAGAGGGTACAGTGTAGACGTAATCGGTACTCACAACGAGATTTCAAGAAAGTGCCGTTTTGTTAACAAGTGCACACAAGTGGATATTGATACTCTTGACATCGATACATTTATCTCTATAATAAGAGAAAATGATTACGAAGTCGTCATTCCTATGGAAGATGATTACGCAACATGGTTGAGCAAGAACAAGGTTTTTGTTGAAAAATCCACAAATGCCAAATGTGCAATTATGGATTATGATATCTATGCCCTTGCAAGTGACAAGACGCAATTGATGGCATTCTGCAAAAAGCACGATATTCCACACCCAAAGACCGAAATCATAGACAATAACTATGATGAGCTTGCTAAAAATGTCGGTTTTCCGGCGCTTATCAAGCCCAGCCATTCGGCCGGTTCGCGAGGAATAAAGCTTGTAAACAGCATTGATGAACTGAAACAGTTCTCAAAAGAGATTATTGCAGAGTATGGCGAATGTACTTTGCAGGAATACATTTGTTCAAAGGACTATTATTTCAATGCAATGCTTTACCGCACTGCCGACGGGCGTTACGGTAACCATGCCATAACAAAAATCATGCGCTACTATCCAATCAAAGGTGGCAGTAGCAGTTTCTGTATGTCAATCGAAAATGAGCGTATTCTTGAGATTTGTAAAAAGACGCTTGATGAACTTGGTTGGGTAGGCTTCGCCGACTTCGATATTCTGGAAAAAGGCAATGGCGACTACCGCATTATTGAAATTAATCCAAGAATACCGGCAAGCGTACACGCAGCTGCGGCGTCGGGGGTGCACTTCGGCGAAATGATAGTTAAGGATATTACAGAAGGTGTACTCAAAGAATATACATACACACCGGGAATGCAGCTCCGCTGCCTGGGACTTGATATTGCTTGGTTCCTTTCATCACCTAACAGATGGAAATGCAAACCTTCGTGGTTCAAATTCTTTGGCAAGAAACTGCACTACCAAGAGGGTGGCAGCAAGGATTTCCGCGCTATGTGTACATCAATATGGATGGGAATTAAAAAACAGATGGACCCCGAATTCCGCAAAAAGAAAAAGGGTATGAGCTAAAAGTAATAAAGAAACGGTTCTACTATCCATTATTAATTAAAAGAATTATTATGAATATACTTACATTTGATGTAGAGGAATGGTTTCACCTGCTCGATTTTGACGCTACACGCACAGAGGACAAGTGGGGAGAGTATGAGGTGCGCATCCACGAAAATATGGAGCGTATATTCCGCATTCTTGAAGATACTGATACAAAGGCAACATTCTTTATCATAGGCTGGATAGCAAAGACCTATCCCGAGGTAGTGAAAAAGATTGCCGAGAAATATGAGATTGGCAGCCACACCATGACACACCAGCTTGTGTGGCAGCAGAAGCCCGAGGAATTCAAGCAGGATGTCGATGCTTCAATAAAACTGTTACAGGATATCACCGGCAAGCCCGTGAAATATTTCCGTGCACCGGGTTACTCAATCCGCGAGAGTGAAGCGTATGCTTTTGATACTCTGGCTGAGCTTGGCATAGAGATAGACTGCTCTGTATTCCCGGCAGCGCATGCTCACGGAGGTATGCCTCAGTTCCCTGTCCCGGCACCAAGCATAATTGAGCATGGCGGTATAAGGATGAAAGAACTGCCTGTAAGTCTTGGTAAAGTGGGTGGAAAAAATGTGATATATTCCGGAGGTGGATATTTTCGTCTTTTCCCATACAGTCTAATCAAGAGGCTCACAAAGAAGAATGAAGCATACAATATGGCTTACATTCACCCTCGCGACCTTGACGGCGGGCAACCAATGCTTGAAGGATTACCTATGGCAAGGCGTTTCAAATCGTATGTTGGAACAAAAGGTGCCGAAGCCAAACTGCGTAAATACCTCACAGACTTCAAGTTCACTGACATCGCAACTGCAAACAGTCAAATTGATTGGGGTAATGCACAAACAATAAATTTATAGTAAATATAAGGCAAATAGGGGAACTCGTTCCCCTATTTGCCTTTTCCCTCTCACACTATCATACATGCTAACGTTGAGTACCTATTGCTGTTATACATCCGGCTATTGCTTACCGAAGAATCATAAATGATTCATACCAAGTATCTCTTTATTTGTGCGGCAATAGTCTCTCCAAACCTGTAGTACCCCTCATTCTTTGGATGTACATTAGCAGAGGCGTTGTAATATGTGAGCATATTATTGATGCCAATACCACATTCGGCGAAGACATTAAGGAACGGCAATGAATAGTATTCTGCAATCTTAGCGTGTTCAACCTGCATTTTTCTCATTGTCTCCATTCTGCTCACACTATTATATGCAACGGTATTGTAAGACCCGTTAGGCAACAGGTAGTCGGCCGAAGTTACAGCGTGAATCGGCAACAGACCTACAAATAAGTGCAACTTAGGATATCGTCTCATCAACAACTCTATTGTCGATTTCCAACCTTGCGAGAAATCGATGCCTCTTTGCCATTTAGTTGTATCGCTCCACTCTTCAATACTGTCACCTATAAAATATCTTGCTACAGAACCTTTGGCAGAAGGGTTTTCTGTAACAGTACAGGTCATTCCTGTACTATCTGTATCCGTAAATTGCACTGTAGGCAGATAACCTGACGAGCTTGCGCTAAAATCCACAGATGTACCATCCTCACCAAGAACATCAGTAATCCCTGTATAGGCATATTCTAATATCTTGTCAAGTACGTGTTGTAACGTTTCTTCATTTGTTGCTTGAGGTTCTACATAGATGTTATAGTCTGACATTCCCGGACCAGCCCAACCCACACGTAGGGTTACAGTTCCCGCTTTTGTTGGCAGTGAGTCTATCTTTAGATTCACGCCTGCCGTTACGGTATTTAGTCTTAGTACAGCATTGAGTGCAGCCTTCTCCTTTATTTCCTCAAGGAAGGTGCCGCCTTCTGTGGTAAATCGCTCATCTGCATATCCCTCAATAGGGGTTGTCGGTATGATTGACTTCACACTGGCATCAAATTCCTTGTATCCGTCGTTGCCATTTTGGATAAATACAATGGCATTCTCCCCATCATTTTCTATATATCCTTGGTCAATAAGATTCTTTGCTCTCCACAAGACGTTATCAAAGGTTATTCCATAAGACGATGTTCCGCCAACAGAAAGCATAGCACCGGGTTTGTTATTCTTTGACTGGTCAAACTTACAGCCTGTCAATTCTGCGACTTTGCTCTGCCATACACCTCTACTGCTCAAGCTATCCCCCAAAACAAAGAGCTCGTACTTATCATAAGCATTAACAGAATTCTTTATTGCCTTTATGCTTTCTTCCTGTTTCAATATACGGCTCTGTAAACTGAAGTTGTCATCCTTGTGGTGTATTCTCAACTTACATAGCATCTTCCCGTCAGCAATAGCCCGTAGAGCCGACACGTAAAATCCGAATGATGACTGTTCTAAGAATGCAGTGCTTTCAACTTTCGCTTGGTACACCGTATTGGGCTGATATACTCCACCTATTTGATAACTTCCTTTATCAGCCATAATAGTATAGCCGCTGATGGCATTTGAAATGACTTCAAATTCTATCGTATCACCCAGTTGAAGCAGTGAGGTGCTGAATAGTTTAGCTGTACCGCTTACCATCCCTTCTGTTACAACAGAGGACTGTGTGACGTATTGTCCTGTGTTCTCTTGAATATTGTCCAACTCCTTGACAGTCAGGGAAGCCGAAGAAGGAAGCAAGGATAAGTTTGTTACGGTTATAACAATGAATTTTGTGCCGGGCAGCGGAACGAAGATGTCATTATGCATTCTGGCCAATCCAATGTTGTTTTCCACACTGGGCGAATTGCTGTAGCATTGTACACTCTCCTTGCCAAATGCGTAACATTCTGTCGGAATCCCATCAATGACATAAGAGTATTTATCTGAAACAGTTGCAATGTACCCATTGCGTGTGCTGTTTGCCTCCGATATCAATCCTGTATTGACATTTGAACAGTATTTTCCATACAAACTCACTTGCCCTGAAATTGATGCTGGAGACATAGCCTGCGTATCGAGTATCTTGTTGATGTTCTTTGTGCTTTCGTTGATATTCTTTATGCTTTCTTCCTGTTCCAAGATACGGCTCTGTAAACTAAAGTTGTCATCCTTGTGGTGTATTCTCAATTTACATAGCATCTTCCCGTCAGCAATAGCCCGTAGAGCCGGCACGTAAAATCCGAATGATGACTGTTCTAAGAATGCAGTGCTTTCAACTTTCGCT
>CALCEC010000002.1 GCA_937900095.1 uncultured Bacteroidales bacterium
CCCTACAAACGTGGGTGACCCATTTCATTTTTGGGTCACCCACGTTTCATTGCTTCATAAGCATTGCTCCATTCGTAAAAATTGACAATAATGGGGTTGTTCTCAAGATTTATTCCTACATTTGTCTTTATTACGGTATGAGGAAAATCTGCAACTACATATATATGGCCCTGTCTGTCGCACTGATGCTTGCGCTTGGCTCATGCGGTGGGGGTGTGTCTGCCTTGCATAGTGCAAGGGTTGACTCTCTGTCCCAAGCACTCTCGGCAAGGCGTTACTCCGGCCTCGCGGCATTGGATGCGGTTGCCGACACTCTGTCGGCTGTGGCTGCAGGTGATGATGAGGCGCAGATGATTGTTGCAAATGCCCGTGCATACGTGGATATGATGCGCATGGATTATGCGAGAGCATATGAGGATTATGAGTCTGTGTCAAAGAACTCGCGTTGCGAGATTGAGCGTCTGGTGGCAGATGTGGGGCTGATGACGGTGTGTTATCGCGTGTCGGAGAACAGGCTTTTCTTTGACCACCGTGCCGATGCCCTTTCAAGGATAAGGAGAATAAATGAGGAGGCCGGTTTGTTGGGCGGTGCCGATAAGGAGCGCTTCATGCGCGCGAAAATAGAGTTCGGGATTGTCTCAATCTGCTACTTCTCGAACCTGAGCATGCAGCCGGAGAAGAAGAGGGCATTGCAGTATCTGAAACAGAATATTGATGAGTGTGACGATATCTCCCTGAAGCTATATGCAAAGATGATTATCGCCAACAATGTCAATGATGACGTTGAGAGACTCAAGATGCTTTGCGATGGTGTGGCATTGGCGAAGGATAAAGGTGACAGATGGCTTGAGGCCAACTACAATCTGCTGTTGGCTATCAGCCTGCGTGACAGTCTGCGCCTGAAGAGGTTCGGACAGGAACTGCCGGAATATGGTGTAGTGCTGAATCCGGGACAGATTCCCGGTGATGAGTTTGCTCTCTCTTTGGCACTGAAGGCTGCCGACGGCTTCAAGGAGTATGGCGACTGTTATATGAATATCGAGGCTCTTTCTGTCGCGGCATCGTGCAACACCGAGTATGGACGGTATGAGAATGCACTGCAATATGTGGAACGCGCCCTATCGCTTGTCAATGACTATTACAGGAACTATTACCCCTCAAGGGAAGAGCTTTGCAATAATACTCTTGATGCTTACAGCGAGGGAGCTTATGTTGATGATGTCTCGGTAGACGGTGTCTATGATATCCCGGAGTGTATGCTGAGTGTGCGCCGTGAGGCAAGCTGTGCCTTTGCCGGTATTGGTGAGATTGAGGCATCTAACGTCAACCGCAATGCCTATCTGGAGCTGTTGGCAACGACACGCCTGAACAAGCACCTCGAGAGTCGTGTATCCATTGCCGAAGAGAGTGCCTCGGAACTTGATATACTGCTTGCCGTGGCTGCAATCCTTCTTCTTGTGGTGATGATGCTTGTATTTATATTCTACCGCAGCAGGCGCAGACACGAACAGCTGTATTCGTCGAGTCTGAACCGTCTGCAGGTGGTGTGCCGTCGACTGCTCTCGTCCCTGTCGCACGAGGCCGGCAGTAAAGAGGAGTTGTGCCGCATACTGTCGCAGGTACTGGATGATAACTTGGGCGACTTCTCGGGACTTACCCGTTTTTCTGTTGCAGTACCATTGGAGGCTGCCGGCAGCGGGTTGTCTTATTTCTATGAATTTGAACTCTGTTATATGAACGGTCGCGAGCCCGATACTCTTTACGTGGGTACCGCCCAACCGCTCATACCTGAGAAATATGCGGTTATATCCATGCTTGTGCCGTATGTGGCTGTGGCTGTGGAGGAGGGTATGAGGCTCTCTGACATCAGTGATGAACGCGATAGGGCCGAGGAAGAGAGACGTGCCTATTCGATATATCTTGCCGGTCACAAGCGCGAGAATCTGCTCAAGCGTGTATCGGTGTCTGTGGTCACCGGAATGCGTCCGTTCATGGACAGGATGGTGAGGGAACTGAAGGAACTGCAGGGTGTCACATCACAGGCCGATGCGGAGCGTAAGCTGCAATATGTGTCTGAGCTGGCCGACAGGCTCGATGAGTTCAATGTGATTCTTGAGCGCTGGATAAAGATGCGTCAGGGTGAGCTGCATCTGCAAGTGGAGAATTTCCCTGTGACCGATATCTTCCGTATTGTGGAGAAGAGCCGTGCGTTGCTCGAGAGACGCGGCATAGCACTCGAGGTAAAAGAGAACGGCGCTGTAGTGAAAGCCGACAAGGCTCTTATGCTTTTTATGGTGAATACACTTGTAGACAATGCTTCCAAATTCACGCCCGAGGGCGGTGTCGTGACACTTGAGAGCGTGGTGGGTGACAGCTATGTAGAGATTGCTGTGAGTGACACCGGTGTAGGTATATCGCAGAGTGACATCGACCGCATATTGGGCGAGAAGGTGTACGATGCGTCGCAGATAGGCAAGGATAACGAACTGCTGCAGACGAAGAAGAAGGGTGGTGGCTTCGGGTTGATGAACTGCAAGGGTATAATTGACAAGTACCGCAAGACTGATGCACTCTTCTCGGTATGCTCCATGGACATCGTGAGCAAAAAGGGCAAGGGAAGCCGTTTCTCTTTCCGCCTGCCGAAGGGTGTGCTGCGTGTTATTATTCTGCTGGCTATGCTGTTGCCCGGTCGTCTGTCTGCAATGGACAATATACTCGCGCAGGTATCAGCGAGTGCCGATTCTGTCTATTACTGCAATGTGGAGGGTGACTTTGAGCGCGCGTTTGTCCATGCACAGGGTGCTTTGGAACTTCTGAACAGGTATTATAGGGAGAATGTAGGCGGTGTTGATACGTTGACGCTCTATTCGGGCAGTCCTAATGAACTGAAATGGTGGCGCGAGGCGCTTTTTGCCGACTCGCTCATGGAGGATATTTATTATAATATACTCGATATACGCAATGAGACGACAGTTGCCTCCTTGGCATTGCAGCGCTGGCAACCGTATCGCTTCAACAATTACATATACACTACGCTTTACCGTCTGGTGCACGAGGACAAAGGCATTGCGCAGATGTATGAGACGGCACTGGCAAGGCTCAACTACCGTGTGGCTGCTGTGGCGCTCCTGTTCTTTCTGTTGACAATGCTTGTACTCTATTTTATCGTTTCGTATGTGCGGCACGCTGTCATAGTGAAGAACAATGAACGTATGTTGCTTGATGTGAACGGACGTCTGCTGCAGGTGGCTGCAGGGGAGCGTCGCAGGGCTCCCGAAGAGCTGTTGCAGGCAATCGTGGATGAGATATATGGCTGTGCGGGTGAGAATATGCGTATGGGCTGTGTCGCTATGATGCTTCGCAGGGAGCAGGACGTAGTGTCGGCACGTGCCGGTGATGAGCAACCGGTATATGGCAATGACAATATCTTCATGCTCGGTGTCATTGACAGCGGTATGCCTTATATCTCCCCCGACAGGTTAAGACGTGTGATACCGCTCCATGTGGTGCTGTCTGGCAAGAGGAGTCTCATCGGTGCCATGGAGGTGGTGACTATGCGTCCGCTTGCCGATGATGAGATTCTTAATCTTGAACTCGTTGCAAGCTATGCTGCTTCTGTAGCTTACCACGCGGTTGTGAGGGTAGCCGACAGTTATATGGTGCTTGACGAGGCCGAGGAAGAGGCAGAGCGTCTGAAATATGAAGAGAACCGTCTGCATGTGCAGAATATGGTTCTTGACAACTGCTTGTCGGCACTGAAACATGAGACGATATATTACCCCAGCCGCATACGTGACCTTGCAAAACAGGCACAGACCGGTGGTGATGACAGCACACTGCTCCCGTCGATGGCCGAGCTGATGGAGTATTATACATCGATATTCGGAATACTGAGCAACTGTGCTAAACGCGAACTTGACGACAGGTGCTTCGCTGTCTCAAAGGTGGGGTTGCAACAACTGTTCGACCATGCAGCATCATATCTCAAACGCCGTTGCCGTAAGGCCGGGGTCGGGGTAACATTGGAGGTTGAACCTGCAACAGCAGTGGTGAGTGTGGACGTTGACCTTGTGGAGTTCCTGTTTGAGTCGCTCATTGACGCTGCACTGAAAGTCAACAGGCCCGGCGTGATGAGGCTGAAGGCTACGGACGACGGTGGTGACTCGGTTAAGGTGGAACTTGTCGATACGCGTCGTGAGGTGGCGAGTGAGGAACTTGCCGACATGTTCATGCCTACAGAGCACAACCTCTCGCCTGACGGCACTCTTGTCGGCATGGAGTATCTTGTGGCGAAGGAGATTGTAAGGCTGCACGAGGACAATACCGGGCGTCGCGGCAGCAGAATGGAGGCCCGTTCCGATGTGGAGGGTACGGTGATACTTTTCACTCTCCCTAAATGATGATAAAAACAGAATTATATATGGAAAAGAGATTTACTGTAATAATTGTTGAGGATGCGCGCCTTGAACTGAAGGGCACCGAGGAGATTTTCCGCACCGATGTACCCGAGGCCGATATAATAGGTGTGGCATCGAACGAGAGTGAGCTTGATGCCTTGCTTGCAAAGGCTGTTCCCGACCTGCTGCTGCTTGACCTTGGCCTGGGTGGCTCGACCACGGTGGGAGTAGAGATATGTGCAAAGGTGAAGAAAGAGCATCCGCAGATGAAGGTTCTTGTATTCACAGGTGAGCTCCTGAACGAGAAACTGTGGGTTGATGTACTCTCGGCAGGTGCCGACGGCATAACGCTGAAGACCGGTGAACTGCTGACAAAGTATGAGATAAACAATGTCATGGCTGGCAAGAGGAATGTCTTCAACCAGCCGATACTTGAGAAGATTGTGGAGCGTTTCAGTGAGAGCGTCATGCGTGACACGGTACGTCAGAAGTCGCTCATAGAGTATGAGATTGACCGTTATGACGAGTGTTTTCTGCGTCACCTGGCGCTTGGCTACACAAAGGAGATGATATCTTCCCTCAAGAGTATGCCTTTTGGAGTGAAGTCGCTTGAGAAACGTCAGGCCGATCTTGTCTCCCGTCTCTTTCCTGACAGCGAACAGCGCGGCATAAACGTGACACGTCTGGTTGTACGTGCCATTGAACTGCATATCATTGATGTAGAAAATCTTGAGGCTGATGAGTGACAAAAGGTCGGCATATTATCCTGCGTTGGCATACTCGTTGCTGTTGCTGCTGGTATGGGGCGGCTCATGGCTCATAGCTGTGCTGCAGCTGTTCATGGGTGACCTGTTTGACGTTAATTCGCTGGTGAGCGGTGAGGGTGTGCGATGGGCTTTGTTCAGTGTGGGCTCCTCTGTGGAAGCCGCACCTTGGGGTACGGCGTTTTTCCTGCTCTTTATTGCCGGGTTGCTCGACGGTTCGGGGCTGTTGCGTCTTGTGGGCAATATATTCAAAAGGCGTGTCAGCGGCAATGAACTGCGTTCGTTGCTCTTTGCGCTGTCGGCATTGCTGCTGTATTTGGTGGTGCTGTTCCTTTTTACGGTCTCTCCGTGGGATGCCTTGCGTGGCGTGACGGGTGACATCGGCAACTCTCCGCTCTCTCACGGCCGGTTGTTGTTGCTGTTTATCGGGGTGCTGATGACGGCGCTGGTATATGGCTTCATGTACGGCAACTACCGCACGGTGGTGGATGTCATTGGCTCTGCGGCAGGTCTTGTACGGCAGTTTGTGCCTGCTTTGTTGGCGATGCTGCCTGCTTCGGGCCTTATGCCATGCCTGCACTATACAGGGTTGGATGTAATGCTCGGTATTGGCAATGAGAATGCAACGGCAGCGGAAACTGTCATCTACTGTCTGCCGTTTGTGTATATGGCATTAATGTGCCTTGTACGGAAAAGGTGATTACTCGATAAAGATTCTTGAACCTACACGTATGTGTGTGCTGCCGTGATTGATGGCGATGGGGTAGTCGTCGCTCATGCCGGCCGAGATGATTGAGAACCTCTCGTCCATGGCAAAGAAACGGCCCTTAATCTCGTCGAATAGATCTTTTACAGCGGCAAACTCCTCATCAATCTGCTCTCTGTTGTCGGTGTTGCTTGCCATACACATGAGTCCGCGTAACTCAACATTTTCAAGTCCGCGCCACGAGCCTTCTTCAAGCATGGCTGTGCATTCCGATGGCAGGAAACCGAATTTTGTCTCCTCCTGTGCTATGTGTATCTGCAGCAGGCATGGGATTCTGCGACCTACCTTGGCTCCCTGCTTGTTGACCTCCTGTAACAGACGCAGGCTGTCAATGCTGTGTATGAGGTGTATGAATGGAGCTATATATTTTATCTTGTTGCTCTGCAGATGGCCTATGAAGTGCCAGTTGATATCCTTCGGAAGCTGTTGCTGCTTTACGATAAGGTCCTGGGCCTTGCTCTCGCCGAAATCCCGCTGGCCGGCTGCATATGCGGCTTCAATGGCTTCCACGGGATGATACTTTGATACGGCAATAAGTGTCACCCCCTGTGGGAGGGTAGCACGTATTGCCTCTATTCTTTTTCCTATGTAGCTGTTATCCTTCATAATGGAAGATGTCCACAATTGGGCTCTCGTTTACCGATGCGAGAGTGTAGTCCATGATTGAATCCTCCATGTGCTTGTTGAGGTTCTTTACGGCACTTGTTACGTCATCGGCCTTTACAAGGATGACAACTGAAGATTTCTTCTCCTTTGCCGATACCTCGTCAATGGTAACCATTGTGATTTTGCACTTATACCATTTGTCGGCAGTCTCACTGAGGCTGTCCACAAGCTCGTTGTACTTTGTACGCTCCATCTTGTTGATGTTGAACTCGCCTGTAACCTGTGGCTGAAGCTCCTGTGTAAGACGCTTCTCAATCTCTGTGAAGGTGAAGCCCTGCACCAGGTATACCTCATTCACTTTTGTATTCAGGCCTTTCTCGCCTGCGCGCTCGTATGTGACTTTGCACTCGAACCAACTCTGTACCATATCTGTTTGTCTTTTTCTGTTAATAATATGCTACGGCCGATGCCGTGATCGCAAAGGTAGTAAATCAAATGTTTTATCCACCCTTTTTCTGCCATTTTTTCGGTAGAAAAAAGTTGATGGATCTCTTGACAGATCTCTTTGGGGCTCAGTAGAAATTTAGTGTGGGTAATATTGTACTTATATAATTCTTTTTTA
>CALCEC010000003.1 GCA_937900095.1 uncultured Bacteroidales bacterium
TGCTACGTGCGACCATTCGCTGTCGGCATTGTCGAACCCTCCGGATTTCGTCGCTACGCTCTGTCGGAACCGTAGGTCGCCGCCCGCAGGGGCTAAAGGCAATGACAGGTTCGCGATTTGATTTTGCTTATATCGAACTCACGTTAAATATGATTGGTATATAGACAACCCTCCAGGGCGTAGTGGTATAGCAATTCACGGAGGAAAAACTGGTGAAAATACTACAGGCTGTTTTATTCCTGGTGATTCTTTCGAACCTAACAAGGAAAAAAACAATTATGTCATTAATAATAACCAAAAGAAAGAAGAACTCTTTAGGTTTTTTGACAACTACGGACATAACGGAATAAAAATAAACGTCGGCCCTGATTTAGAAGATTGGTATAAATAGCAATATTATGAAACGAATAACCTTTACAATGCTATTGCTTACAGTGCTATTTGCTGCAAAAGCCCAGTATTTTCCCATTGACACAGCAAGGCTCAACAATGCCTACATGGCCTTGATAAATGGAGAACGGACTGCAGAAAATGAAATGGAGTTCCTGGAAGCCTACCCGACTACCTGGTTGGAGTTCTATATGACATACAGTTATGTTGATGATGAAGAATATGACATCGGGATGAGCCAGTTGTGCACAGAGCATATTACTACTCTGTTTGGGCTGTCACATATAAATGACACCATTAAATGCAAGAAGATAGTAGACCTCACGATTGGAATGAAAGAAAGCGGTGAATGTACTGGATTTTATCAAGATTACTTGGTCGGTTACATTCTAAATAACGAAGGTCTGGTGCTTGATTACCTCTCAAAATTAAAGAAAGGTCATCAAATGGAGTTCTGGCAATTCTGCTGGTCCACAGTAACCGAGTGTTCAAGAGCAGAGGCCTTCAATGAGATATACAACCGCTTGAAAAACAGATTTCCCAAAGAAATGGAAATTTCACGTGCAGCATTCCAATACTTTTACGATGGCATAAATTACCCTAACCTGCTACCGCACAAGGAAAGTGAATACCGCCGCAAATTCATTGACAGGAATTACCAGGGTATATTTAACGATTACACAGATTTTGGGAGATCTTAGATTCATTCTAACTATGGGAAAGTTAATGTTAAACTTTAAAGCATCCACACTCTGCTTTGTAATTGCTTTATCATTTACAAGCTGCACAAAGATTATTACTATACTGGACATATTTGGAATAATCCCTCCTCGCGAACAGAAACTTGAACTTCAACTTGAGAAACAGGCTATTGGAGAACCATTTTCTTTTGCCGATTACTGTGAAGAAGAGTATGACAGTATATTTTTAGTTTATCCATATTTCAATACAGAAAAAGAAGGCTTTGTCAATTTAAAAATGTCGGACAAATTAAGAAGAGTGTGTAACAGCAATTCCAATTTTGATTCATTTTCTACACTTCTTTTTATTAATGACGGAGAGGTAAACGCTTTCTCTGAAATAAGTTTTGGAAAAATCCGCCTCACCGCACCAGAAATACCTGAAAATAAATACATATTTCCATTTAAACAGAAATTCATTTTAGATGAAAACAGATATGTTCATATATACGAGTATTAAAAGCATTTTAATATCTTTTGGCTTTGTAACTAATTGATATTTAGCAGAAACGAGCAGACATGGTTTGTGTAACTGCTCGTTTTTGTGTGTCTATTTCACAATGCTTTATTGCAGTTTTTAGAGAAAAAGGTTATTTTTATCCTATACCTAATTTCTTTATTAGTGCAAGAAATACTAATAAACGTTCAGGGGGGGCTAAATTCTTACCTTTTGAGGATAAAGAATTAAAATCTCAAGAGAGAGGAATACAACAGAATAAGCAATTTAAGAATCGTTTGTTTGACAGCGATACATTGTTGCTATGTCATTACGATGTGATTTTTATATATCGTATCCCTATATGGCAGGGATAATAAAAACGCACAGACTGTTTAGAGAGTATGTTCACAATGAATTCCGCAATAAAATTCAGAGTACACCGAATCGTCTATGCAACCAGGATAAAAGATTTCCGTAATCCTATTGTAGCAGAGGCCATGCGCGGATTGAAGTACGTTAACATGTTCAACCGTGGAATTCAACGCGTAAAGAACTTGTTGCAAGAGAATGGCTATCCTGAACCTGTATTCAATGTAGATAAGATTACTGCTTTTGAAGTTGTTGTGAGCCCTTCTTTATCACTTAACTTGGTCACTGATGAAGAAAAAGTGATAAAGCTATTGTAGTCAATTAAATGAAAGAAAAAGGAATAATTATTCGACTCGCTATGAGCTTTAAATGCGTTGATTTTTATTAAATACAATATTTCAATGGGAGGATATAATATTTTTCAAATAAATGACTGTATATCATTAAAATTTATTTTTTTTGCGGTTAAATTAGAAGCTGTTTAAATTTCTTGGTGAATAATATCAAGGCTGAATGAAATGATGTCATGGCTTGTTTTAGTCTGTTTTAGCAGATTTTACCACGTTATAAGCAGGGATTGTGAACTATTACCAAATATAAAGGAGAAAATGGTGCCAAAAACACTCCTCAAACAATCTCCGGATAAATTCCAGACAGCTTCTAAAGTGATTTTTTGAATCAACGCAAGATAAATGAAGATCTCAAACAACTATAGAAAAACTAAATTGGCCTGTTATCTGGGCTTTGTCACTCAAGCCATTGTGGCAAATTTTACTCCGCTCCTGTTTATGGTTTTCCATCGTGAGTACAATATCCCGATAGCAAGTATGGCACTTATTCCGGCTGTTTTTTACATTGTTCAGCTTATAACTGATTTGTTATGTGCCAAATTCAAGGACATTGACTATCGCAGAAGCATCATAATCTCAGCGATAACATCGGCTCTGGGACTCGCCGGTCTGGCATTTATGCCGACATTTTTCCAGAACCCGATGATTGGAATTATCATCTGCGTATGCGTATATGCAGTAGGCAGCGGACTTATAGAAGTCTTGTGTAGCCCCATCATTGAGGCCTGTCCTTTCCCCAATAAGGAGAGTATGATGAGTCTGCTCCATTCATTCTACTGCTGGGGAGCTGTTGGAGTGATTGTCGGCTCAACGGTTTTCTTCACGCTATTTGGTTTGGAGAATTGGCGAATACTGGCTTGCATATGGGCATTGATTCCGCTCTACAACATTTTCAATTTTGCCACATGCCCAATTGAACCCATAGTACAGGACTCTGAAGGCCTGAGTATGCGACAATTGTTCGGAAAGCGTATATTTTGGCTTTTCCTGCTTCTGATGGTGGCTGCCGGCGCCTCTGAGAGTTCTATGGCACAATGGGCATCAGCTTTCGCAGAGGCCTCCTTGGGTATCGACAAGGCTATAGGAGACCTGGCTGGACCCTGCGGATTTGCTTTCTGTATGGGACTTGGGAGACTATGGTATGGAAAGAAGGGTCAAGAACTCGATCTTACAGCTTATATGACAGGTTCCGGGATTCTGTGCTTTACTGCATACTTGACAGCCTCCTTGTTCTCTATTCCGCTCATCAGCTTTGTGGGATGTATGGTCTGCGGCCTGTCAGTAGGAATTATGTGGCCTGGCTCAATCAGCCTTACATCGGCACGGATTCCCGGAGGCGGTACAGCGCTTTTTGCACTGCTTGCCCTTGCCGGAGATATGGGCGGGACATTGGGACCATCAATTGTAGGATTATGCACCGGCTCGTCCGAGAGCGATATCCAAAGCGGACTTCTCGCAGCATCAATATTCCCGGTGATTCTGGTTATATCTCTTCTTGCCCTCTACCGAAGCAAGAGAACTTCCACCTCGTCATAAGCAAATATCTAAAAAATAATTGTATTTCTCATTCAACTTGGCTTCGTCCATTGAAGAGCCATTCACTTTGGCCGATTATTGCAAAGAGGTGGCTGACATCAATTTTTTGCCACCTTGCTTTTTGCTAAAACAAGTGAAAAAAAGAAGGGTGTTTCAAGAGTAAAGATTGACAACGATAATCATGTAATCCTTTTTTGTAAAAGGGACAGGGATGTCCGCATTTATAAAGAGTGGTCCTTAATCACCTTCTGCCCCACTTGAATAGGGTGTATAAAAATCATACACCATCAATAAAGCCCATTATTGCATCCACCGCATCGGCAGAGGAATCTGTCACCGAGAGCTGTAGATTCCTGTAACGTCCCGTCGAGTTGAGTTCCTTGAGCATTGGATATACCGGGAATATTCTGTTCCAGTACTCGCAACCCAAAAAGACCATAGGACTTGCATACCCGCAAGTAAGATAATGATTCTGCGCTGCATCCTGGAAAATCTCCTGCATTGTTCCTGCACTGCCTGGGGAATATACCACACCGCCCTTCGCTATCGCAAGAAGCCCGTCCTCGCGTATGCTGTTGTCGAAATACTTGGCAATATGTGTTGCAAACGGGGTTGCAGGCTCGTGCCCATAGAACCAGGTGGGGATGCCAATGCTGCAACAATCGCTTACACGTGGCATCTTCTCCAACAAGCCGAAAGCCGAGGAGAGCCACTCCTTGTCTTTATAAGATGGATAAGCGGAGAGCAAGCCAATAGCCCTGTCGACATCGGAATCATCGCGCCCTGCAAGCCACGCACCCAGATGCGCTGCCTCCATTGCTCCCGGGCCACCGCCTGTCACCATAAGGCAACCTCTCTCGGCAAGACGCTTTCCCACAAGCACAACCTTGCGATACATCTCATCGGTGCGCAACAGAGCGTGGCCTCCCATAACGGCAACCACCCTGCGTTCATCGTAGCCCGAAAGTATATCGTGCAGCGCATCGCTTATCGAGTGATCGTGCAGCGAACGTGCCAAAGTCTCAGCAATATCAACAGCCTGCTTGCCTCTATCGATATAATGATTGTATATGCGTGTATCGTAGCATTGTCCAAAAGTCCCCGGGTCGCGGTAATCGTAACCGGCATAGAGTTCCGCAGGAGAATAGAGATGTGCAGGAAAGGGATTGAACGGTACCGGGAGTTCAGGTAGTACACAGCAGTCGGGAGCAAGCTCGTTACGCATCACATCTGGCATGGTACAGCCGAAGAAAATACAGTCCTTGAAACGGCACTGCACGGCTGTGCGCCCGAATTCAATATTTTGGAAAGCATAGTGCTCAAGCACTGCACCCGGTACTATAAGAGGCTGGAGAGCATCATAGCTCTCTATCTCAATATATCTGTTCATTACGGTAGGTTTGTGTTTGCTGTGCGAATATAACAAAAATAGGTGGTGCTTGTAAAAGTTACGGGATAAGTTTTCAATAAATGATTTAGTGGCTTATGTTCCGGCAATGTTATATTGTCAAATAGTTGTTTAAACAAACTCTTTTGTGCATCATAATGTTAATTAATCAGTAAAAATAATAAAAAAATCTCGCGTTTAGATTGTTTTTCGCTAATTTTGTCACAATAGTTCTAAATTACTGAATTATGATGAAAAGGAATTTATTTGGCGTTCTGCTCTTGAGCGTGATGTGTTGCTTGAGCTCCTGTATAAGAGAGGAGGCACCCAACGCCGAATGTGACATATTGGGAATTGATGAGTATTGGTTAGAAGCCAACAACAACATACTTGTGGGTACACCGATAATAAGCAACTATGCTGTTGAGATAATGGTAAAAGAGGGTACTGACTGTACACTGTTGGAACCGCTGTTTGTACTGACTCCCGGTGCATGGATAACAAAGGACAGCATTAAGGACAATGGTCTGTCGGGTGTAACACAGTACTACACCACGTACGCCGAAGATGGCATCTGGAGCAAGAAATACACTGTATCGTTCACCATACAGGCACCCATAACAACAAACCAGGTCTTCAGTTTCGAGAACTTTGAGCTTGAGAACAGCGGACGCTACTACACATGGTTCGAGGTTGACAGCAACGGCACACGCCGTAACATATGGGCAAGCGGAAATGCCGGCTTTGCCTTTACCGGCAAGGGAAAGACTCCTGACGATTTCCCCACCACAACCTCTCCCGACGGTGTTGTCGGCAACTGCGTGAAACTCACAACAAGCGACACAGGCTCTTTCGGCAAAATGGCCGGCATGCCCATCGCTGCAGGGAACCTGTTCATCGGTGAATTCCAGAGTGCAAATGCGATGAAGAAACCGCTTGAGGCGACGCGCTTCGGTTTCCAGCTGGTACCAAGCAAGCCGCTCTACCTCAAAGGGTTCTACAAATACTCGAGAGGCGAGGTTTTCACAGACAAGAAGAAGAACGAGATTCCCGACAGGAACGACGAATGTGCAATATACTCCGTGCTTTACGAGGTTGACCCCGACAATATTGAGACACTTGACGGCTCCAACGTCTCATCAAGTGACCGCATAGTGATGATTGCCGAGATTGAAAACCCGGGTGCACCCGAGTCGTGGACAGAGTTCAAGGTACCTTTCAAACCCATGAACGGTAAAGAGTTCGACCCCGAAAGACTTGCAAACAACGGTTACGCATTTACCGTAGTCGCAAGTTCAAGCAAGAACGGCGCGTTCTTTGAAGGCGCTGTAGGCAGCACACTATATGTCGACGAGATAACAATCCTTTGGGAGGCCGAGGAGGAGTAAAAAGCCGTTTGTAAAATCTATGATTATGAAAAGAGTTATTATAGCACTCGTTTTTGTGGCGACAGTACTGACTGCTGCTGCACAAGGCAACAACGGTATTGGCAGCACTGACAAGAACCTTATAAATGCAGCTCTTAAAGGATGGCAGATACGCCTTAGTGCCGGATATAATATCGGAGGAACAGCACCGTTGCCGTTACCTCGCGAGATTCGTGGAATCGAAGGCTACAACCCGGGACTAAACCTGATGATAGAGGGAAGTGTGGAAAAGGACTTTAATACATCACCCTGGGGAATACGCTGGGGAATCAGGCTCGAGACAAAGGGCATGACCACCAAGGCAAAGACAAAGAACTACCACATGGAGGCATGGAACACCGACGGCTCGGGCAAGGTGATGGGCGCATGGACAGGAAAAGTGAAGACAAGTGTCAGGAACACATACCTTACACTGCCAGTGGTTGCCGTGTACGACATCGGTAAGCGCTGGAGCGTGTCGGCCGGAGCATACGCGTCATACCTGCTCGACGGAGAGTTCACCGGTGCCGCATACGACGGCTACATACGCGACCAGAATCCTACCGGCGAGAAGGCCGATGTGACACGTGCCGAGTATGACTTCAGCAGCGACCTGCGCAAATTCAACTGGGGTCTGCAGGCAGGCGGCGAGTACAAGGCCTACAAGCACCTCGCACTGTTCGCGAACCTACAATGGAGCATGAACGGCATATTCCCAAGCGACTTCGGCAGCGTAACATTTGCTCTATACCCAATTTACGGAACATTAGGTTTCACCTACCTGTTCTAAAGAATATGAACAATAAACAAACAATAAATGCTTATGAAGAAATTTTTACTCACAATTGCAGTGGCATTGACAGCACTGTTCGCTACTGCACAGACAAAGTCCTACACCGACAACCTCATTGTCGAAATAAACGGTGAAGGCTCTGAACCACAAGAGACAACAATCAATGTTACAAAGAACAATGACGGTACCTACTGCCTTTCACTGAACAAATTCGTACTGGGCGGAATGATTCAGGTGGGCAACATAGTTGTCGATAACATTGAGGTTACCAACGAGAATGGTATAAACAAGTTCGCCACTGTACAGAATATACTTATTGCCCCAGGTGACGAGAATGTAGACCTATGGATTGGTCCTATGCTCGGTGAAGTACCTGTTGACCTCAAGGGAAAGATGACTGATGACAGACTATACTGTACCATAGACATTGACTTTACATCTACACTCGGACAGAAGATTCACGTGACGTTCGGGACCGATGACATCACCACCGGCATTGAGGAAACAATTGGCACAGATTCCGTAAAGGTCATTTATGATCTCACAGGCCGCCGAGTTGATACTGTTACATCATCAGGCATATACATCATCAACGGCAAAAAGTGTTTCATTAAATAACACATATAGCAAATTCATGGAATGCGCGGACCTTTCCGCGCATTTTTTTTGCTGTAACGCAACCGTTTTTATTGAATTTTTAGCGAAATTTGCATAATATACATTATTTAGGCAACAAAAAGATAGGCTTAAGATAATATCGTGCCTGTTTTCCCGTTGAAAGAGAGGATAAAATCGTAAAAAAATGAAAAAGTGGCTCATCATACTCATGCTTGCAATTGGCGCGTTCACAGCCGCACGCGCGCAGTATGACGTGCACTTTACACACTACTGGAAGATGCTCAACTTCTACAATCCCGCAGGTGCAGGAGCAGAAAAGGACATGTTTGCATACGCGGCATACAGCAACCAGTTGTCGGGATTCGAGAACAACCCCAAAAGCATGCTGCTGAACATTGACGCACCGATACCTTTTGTGCGCAGTGACCACAATCTGGGTTTTGGAGCGCTCAATGATGACATAGGAATGTTCACCAACCAACACATATATCTCAACTACGCCTACGGCTTCAGAATCTTTGGAGGCAGATTGGCGGCAGGAGCGCAGATAGGCATTCAGAACAGTTCATTCGACAGCAAGGGCCTGATTCTGGGTGGTGACAGCAATGACCCGGCCTTCCCAACCGGGAACGCTGATGGCAACGCCATTGACTTCGGTGCCGGAGTACTTTACCAGCACGAATACTTCTATGCCGGAGTATCGGGGCTTCACCTGAACGGTCCCACACTTCTAATGGGTGAAAAGAACGAGATTGAAGTGGCGCCGTACTTTAATTTTACAGCAGGAGGCAATATACCGTTGAAAAATCCGTTAATATCAATACAGCCCTCACTGCAGGTGATGACAGACCTTGTCGCTTGGCGCGCAGATATTACTGCACGTGGAACATACAAGTACGATGAAAAGCTGTTTTTCGGCGGATTGACATACAGCCCCGACATATCTGTAACACTGTTTTTGGGCCTTGAGATAATGAATATTACCGCAAGCTACGGATATGAGCTGTTTACCTCGGGTATCGGTGCTGAGAATGGCAGTCACGATATCTTTTTAGGATACCGTATTAACCTGGACATCTTCAAGAAAGAAAAAAATAAACATAACAGTATAAGAATATTGCAATGATGAAAAAGATAGTTTTCCTGTCAATGGTTCTTTTTTCGTTAGTCGCAGCCTCGTGTATGAGCCCTCGCGGCGGTATGAGCAATTCACAAGGCGGTGAAGTCACCGGAATAGGCGGTTCTGCAATCAACGAGCCCACACCATACGGAATGGTATTTGTTCCACGCGGCTCAATAAAGATCGGTGATGAAAAGGCCGATTCTTTGTGGGGTTCCGGAGCACCGGTGAAGGATATCTCGGTAGACGCATTCTGGATGGACGAGACAGAGGTCTCCAATGCCAAATACCGCCAGTTTGTGTTCTGGGTACGTGACTCCATCATCCGTGAGCGTCTTGCCGACCCTGCCTACGGAGGTGACGAGTCGTACAAGATTACCGAAGACGAGTATGGAGAACCCATCAATCCTTACCTCAACTGGAAGAAACCTATTCCATGGAAGAAACCTACCGAGGATGAACAGCGTGCTATCGAGAGTGTATATATCACCAACCCCATCACTGGCGAGAAGATGCTTGATGCCGCACAGATGAACTACCGCTACGAGATATATGACTACACACAGGCTGCGCTGCGCAGAAACCGCCTCAATCCCGAGGAGCGCAACCGCAACACTGATATCCCTACCGACTACGATGCCGTTGTCACTATATCAAAAGACACCGCATACATTGATGATGAGGGAAATATTGTACGTGAGACGATAAACCGTCCATTATCAAGCCCGTATGATTTTCTGAACACTTACATTGTAAATATCTACCCCGATACAACCTGTTGGGTAAACGACTTCCCCAACGCCAACAACGAGACATATCTGCAACTCTATTTCAGTCACCCCAACTATGATAACCATCCTGTTGTGGGCGTAAGCTGGGAGCAGGCAAACGCATTCTGCGCTTGGCGTACAGAATATCTCCTCAAGGGACTTGGATCACAGGCTAAATGGATACAGCGCTACCGCTTGCCGTCAGAGGCCGAATGGGAGTACGCCGCACGAGGCAAGGAGGGTAACCGCTTCCCATGGGAGCAGGAGGACACAAAGAGTGATGCCGGATGCTATTATGCCAACTTCAAACCGGGCGAGGGCAACTACACCAAGGACGGCAGCCTCATAACATCACGTTGCGGAATATTCTCGGCAAACTCAAACGGCCTGTACGACATGGCAGGAAACGTAGCCGAATGGACATCGACCGTATACACCGAGGCAGGAGTATTGCAGATGAGCGACATCAACCCCGACCTGCGTTACCGCGCTGCAAAGGAGGACCCCTACAGCATGAAGAAGAAGACCATACGCGGAGGCTCATGGAAAGATCCTGTAAAGTTCATTCAGGGAGCGACAAGAGCATCAGAGTACCAGAACGAATCACGCTCATACATCGGTTTCCGCTGTGTACGCAGCTACGCCGGCACTGAACGCAAGAAATAAAACAGCATCAAGAACAAAAAACATTCTCAAGATATGAAAAAGGCTAAAGGTATTATAAGAAGCATACAGGCATTCATGGACTCAGCACGAGGCAAGACAGTCCTGAACTACCTCTACAGTTGGGGCGCTGCAATCGTGATTTTGGGTACACTCTTCAAACTCACCCACATGGCAGGAGCCAACCTGATGCTGTTTGTGGGTATGGGAACCGAGGTTCTCGTATTCTTCTTTTCGGCTTTTGAGCGCCCATATGACGTTGCCGAAGAAGAGAAGAGAGAAGAGGAGGCCGAAGAGGCTTTGGCACACATCCCCGGCCAGCCGGTCATCATCAACGGACCTATCGTTACCGGTGGAGGCAGCTACAGCGAGGAGGGTGCTCCTGTTGTAATAGGCACTGGCGGTGGTGTTGTACAGACAGGCCCCGTACAGGTACCTGACATAGAGAACATCAGCGAGATGGACAAGGTGACCGAAGAGTATGTAGAGCAGGTACGTGCCCTCAATGAGGCAATACAGCGTATATCACAGCAGACAGAGGCCCTTGGCCGCAACCTCGAGGAGATGGACACTCTCAGCCGCAACCTCACCGGTGTGAACGCTATCTACGAGATTCAGCTGCGTGGTGCCAGCGGTCAGCTCAACTCAATTGACCAGGTCAACGAACAGACAAAGAAGATGGCACAGCAGGTTGAGGAACTCAACGGCCTTTATGCACGTATGATTGAGGCCATGACAACAAACACAAACCGTCAATAAACCATAACACCGTAGACGATGAAAATCAAGAAACAAAGAGTCTCACCACGTCAGAAGATGATAAATCTGATGTACGTTCTTCTTATGGCAATGCTTGCCTTGAACGTTTCTTCGGACGTGCTCCACGGTTTTACGCTTGTTGACGAAAGCCTCTCGAAGAGTGCTGTCAACACCATAAAGCAGAACGATATGCTGTATGACGCATTCGGCAAGAACCTTGAGCAGAACCCGGAGAAAGTACGCGAATGGTACGAGCGTGCGATGGAGGTAAAAAGACTCTCTAACGAACTATACGACTACGCCAACGAACTGAAGATGCGTATTGCGAAAAAGGCCGACGGTGAGGAGGGTGACTACACAAACCTGAAGAACCGCGAGGACCTTGAGGCTGCCACATACGTCATGCTCACATCGGGCACAGGAGAGGGACAGGCACTTTATGACGCAATAACAGAGTACCGCACAAAGCTCCTTGAAATGGTAACAGACCCGTCACAACAGGAGATAATCCTCACCAGTCTTGGCACAGATGTTCCCAACAGAGACATCTCTTTATTGAAGAATTGGCAGGAATACCACTTCGAGAACATGCCTGCCATAGCAGCCATCACACTGCTTACAAAGATACAGAATGACGTTCGTTATGTAGAAGGTGAGGTGCTTCACACACTGTCGAAGAATATCGATATGGGCGACGTGCGTGTGAACCAGATCCGTGCTCTAGTCATACCCACTTCCAAGAACATTGTACGTGGAGGAGACTTCCAGGCACAGATTATCCTTGCAGCTGTGGACTCAACACAGCGCCCGCAGATTTACGTAAACGACAACCTTCTGGAGTCGGAGCACGGTGAGTACAGCATAACCTGTAACAAGACCGGAGACTACACTCTCAACGGCTATATGCTCGTGAATGACGGTTCAGGCTCACAGTCACGTTATGACTTCACACAGAACTACACCGTTGTGGACCCCACAGCAACAGTAAGCGCGTCAATGATGAACGTTCTTTATGCAGGCTACTCGAACCCCGTGAGCATATCGGTCCCGGGTGTCCCTGCCAACAAGATATCAGCAAATATCTCCAAGGGGAGCGGCAGCATAAAGAGTGACGGCAAAGGCGGTTATATTGTAGTGCCCACGAAGGTCGGTGAAGAGATCAACATTGGAGTCACAGCACGCAATGATGCCGGAAAGAGCCAAAGCATGGGTGAGTACACGTTCCGTGTACGCCAGTTGCCCGATCCTACACCTTTCATCGAGTACAAGGACAAAGACGGCAACACCCAACGCTACCGTGGCGGCAGAGGTCTGGGCAAACAGGACCTCATGAGCTCGAACGGTATTGTAGCAGCCATTGATGACGGATTGCTGAACATAGGATTCAAGGTCCTTTCATTTGAGACAGTATTCTATGACAATATGGGCAACGCAAAGCCTATGAACTCGGACGGCACTAACTTCTCGGCACGCCAGAAGGATATGATGCGCAACCTGAGCCGTGGCAAGCGTTTCTACATATCACATGTAAAGGCCGTGGGCCCCGACAACGTTGAGCGACTGTTGCCCACTACCCTCGAGGTAATAATCAACTAAAAACGAACAAACAATACAGTTATGCAATACATAAGCCGATTACTACTCGTCCTGTCTTTCCTGCTTGTAGCACAGGCTACAGTGGCACAGCCACCTGCACGCCAGAGAGAGAACGCAAAGAAGGTGAGAAAGTCAGAAGGTTCTTCCGCAGCCGTTACAGGCCTGAGCGAAAGGGCAAAAAGCCAGTATCCGGGCACAGTTACGCCCAAGGAGGTTGAATGGAAACGTGACGTATACAGGGTACTCGACCTTGAGAAGGAGAAGAACGCATCTCTCTACTATCCCGTAGTTCCGTCAGGTGACAGGATGAATCTTTTCACATTCCTTTTCTATAACATCATCAACGGCAACATAACCGCATACGAGTACAGCCTTGACGGCAACGAGTCCTTTACCGAGGAGAGTGCCGTTGACCCCAGACTGATGCTCGATGACTACCGTATAATGTTTGAAGAGCAGGACGGAGAGATCGTAGTGAACAAGAGCGACATACCCAGCGCAGAGGTTCTCAGCTACTTTGTTAAGGAGAGCCACTACTACGACAACAAGACAGGAACATTCGGAAAACGTATCACAGCACTCTGCCCGGTGCTGCACCGCACAGGTGACGAGTTCTCTACACAGGTTACAAAATACCCCATGTTCTGGCTTAACTATGATGAGATTGCACAGCTGCTCGCACAGCAGAGCGTGATGACAAGCAGCCTCAACAACGTATCTTCAATGAGCCTTGATGACTACTTCACAAAAGGCGCATACGACGGCGAGATATACAAGACTGTGAATCTGCGCAACCTTGCCATAGCACAATACTGCGAGGACTCTACAGCAGTGAAGAAGGAGCAGCAGAAGATTGAGCAGCAGCTCAAGGACTTCCGTACCAACCTGTGGAACAGCAAGACTGTTGCAGAGATTCGTCAGGACTCAATCGATGCTGCCATTAAAGCCGTGAACGACTCCATAGAGGCAGCTGAGAACCCGGAGAAGAAAGTCAAGAAGATTACCCGTAGGGAGCAGAAAGCTAAAGAGGAGAAGAGTACAAAGAAAGTAGAAAAAAAGAGCAAGAGTGAGGGTAGCAAGGCAAACGGTGCTCCCCGAGTATCGGTACGCCGTACCCGCAGATAAACATTTTTACCAAAAATTTTGTTTATTTACTTATTTTATCGTTCTTTTGTGACATAGAATAGGTATTGAAACAGCATTGTGATACCTTTACCGTACATAATGCTGTTTTTGTTTAATAATTAAAAACAATCATCATGAAGAAGTTTTTTGGAATTCTCGCGATTATCACACTCTTTACAGCAGTTCCTGCTGCAGCTCAGTTCAATTGGGGTATCAAGGCCGGTGTAAACATGGCACAGAAGCCATCGGACCTTGAAGACGTTAAAGGCAAGAACGGTTGGTTCGTTGGTCCTATGGCAAAATTGACATTGCCCATCGTAGGCCTTGGCCTTGAGGCTAACCTCCTCTACTCACAGTCAAGCACGGAAGTAAACGGTGAGACTATCGACAGAAAGAGCGTTGACCTCCCGGTTTACTTGCGTTACGAGCTCTCACTCCCTGTAGTGAACAAGTTCCTTGAGCCGTTTATTGCAGCAGGTCCACAGTGGAGCTGGAATGTCGGTGACAAGACATTCACTGTAGAAAACATTATGGGCGGTAGCCAGAACTTCTCGGAGTACACCTTGAGAAGCAGCAACCTCAGCCTTAACCTCGGCCTTGGTGCAGTCATCCTCAACCACGTTCAGGTTCATGCAAACTACAACCTCGCTTTGGGCAGCACAAGCGACTATCGCGAGGCAACTGATGCCGCATTGAACTTTGCCACAAAGTCAAAGACAAATACTTGGCAGATTTCTTTGGCATACATCTTCTAACAACAGAAGAACGGATAAACACAAAGAAGAGGGTGGCCCAAAAGTAAGATTGGGTTGCCCTCTTGCTTATTATTAGTTCATCATCTGCATTTATGCAGGATGATAAAAACAGGTTCACCTGCAAACTATAGGGGGAATATCTTTTTAACACAGACAAAACATTAAA
>CALCEC010000004.1 GCA_937900095.1 uncultured Bacteroidales bacterium
TTGTTTAATGTTTTGTCTGTGTTAAAAAGATATTCCCCCTATGGTTTGCAGGTGAACCACAGAGAGCCTAACCATCATTGGCACCTTAACAACAAAGCCAGGGCACGATGACCCTGGCCATTATTCCTTTAAAACAAGCCTATTGTTACAGCACCAGCTCCTTGAAAGGCAGGCCCCAGGCCTCGGCGACCTCTTTATATACGACCTTACCTTCGACGACGTTGAGGCCCCTGCGGAGTTCCTCGTTGTCGGCACATGCCTTGCGCCAGCCTTTATTGGCAAGCAGCAATGCGTAGGGCAATGTGGCGTTGGTGAGCGCAAGAGTTGAGGTATAAGGCACTGCACCCGGGATATTCGCAACGCAATAATGCAGGATGCCGTCGACATAATACGTGGGCTCCTGATGGGTTGTAGGATGTGAGGTCTCGAAGCAGCCACCCTGGTCAATGGCGACATCCACAAGCACCGTTCCCGGTTCCATGAGTGCCAACATATCGCGTGTAACAAGTTTAGGGGCCTTTGCACCGGGAATAAGGACAGAGCCCACTACAAGGTCGGCGCTCTTGAGTTCCTCACGGATATTGTACTCGGAAGACATGAGTGTCTTCACATTCTTGGGCATCACATCGGCAAGATAGGCAAGGCGAGGCAATGACACATCGCATATCGTCACATCCGCCCCCATGCCGGCGGCTGTTCGTGCTGCGGCCGTTCCCACCACTCCACCTCCTATGACAAGCACCTTGGCAGGCTTTACACCGGGCACGCCACCCATGAGCTTGCCCTTGCCGCCACGCGGGCGCTCAAGGAAGTAACAGCCCTCCTGTGTTGCCATGCGGCCGGCGACCTCGGACATGGGGATAAGCAGCGGCAACGAACGGTCCTTGCGCTCTACCGTCTCATAGGCACAGCACACGGCACCACTCTCAATCATAGCCTTGGTAAGCGGTTCGCTCGAAGCAAAATGGAAGTAGGTGAACACCAGCTGTCCCCTGCGCACGAGCTTGTACTCGCACTCGATGGGCTCTTTAACCTTTACAATCATATCGGCGGAGGCATACACCTCCTCTATTGTGGGGAGTATCTTTGCTCCTGCGGCGGTATATGCATCGTCGCTGAATCCGCTGTTCACACCTGCAGTAGCCTGCACATATACAACGTGACCGTTCTTGGTCATCTCCTGAACACCTGAAGGCGTCATTCCGACGCGGTTCTCATTGTTCTTGATCTCTTTGGGAACACCGATAATCATAGTTGTAAAGTTTAAATGTTATTGTAATTGTTTTTTCCTTACTGCCATTCGTGGTCAGTCAAGAGATTCTTCACTACGTTCAGAATGACAATACAGGTAGTTAAAACGGACAATCTCTTTACAGAGAGTGAAAGTAGAGAATAAATGCAAGAAATGAAAGAATTGTTCCTTAAAAAAATTAAAAAAGGTATCTAAAGGAGTTATGATTAATAATGTAAATACGTAGTCAACATAAAAACAGTGGCTGACACTCGGTCAGCCACTGAGGTTTGCTTACTTATCTTTTCTTATAGAACATCTTTACAGGTCTATAACAAATGCTTCAAGCTTTTTTACTTTGCAACATCTACAATTATATCTTCCAACAGAAAAGGTATAACACCTATATACATAACTCCATCTTCATCTGTCCATAGTTTACGACTGCCGTCCAATACGACTATTTTACGGAAGAAATCGCCAGTGTTTCTCAAAGAAAAAGTTTCTTGGGCTTTTTTTTCAGGCGTATCAACATTCAATGCAGACTGAATATAAACCTTGTTATTACCAACGTTAACAACAAAATCTATTTCGTATTGTGATTGTTTGCGCTTACCTTCAACAATACGAGTAAGCTCTACAATACCAACGTCTACAGAATATCCACGACGGATAAGTTCGTTGTAGATCATATTCTCCATAAGATGCGAACGCTCTTGCTGCCGGAAATTCAAACGGGCATTTCTCAAGCCCAAATCCATAGCATAATATTTTTGCAAAGTATCGAAATACTTACGTCCTTTCACATTCCACCTTTTTGCGCTATGGAACAGATAGGCATCCTCAATGTAATCCAAATAACCTTTGATTGTGTTGTAAGAAGTTTTTTGCCCCATTGCAGAACCTGCCGTATTAGCAAGTTTATTAGGGTTGGTCAGTGAACCTACTGATGAAGACAGTGCATCAACCAATGCACTCAGGATATTATCATCTTTCAGATTGTATCGTTCTACGATATCTTTTATATATACATTGGTAAAGAGCCCTTGCAGATATTTACGTTTCTCATGTTCATCGCTTTCAAGCACTGCAAGCGGCATACCACCATACATTATATACTCTTCAAAAGCATCGGCCTTTTCCAACTGAACAGCTGATAAATATTCTTGGAATGAAAGTGGATAAACCTTTACCTCGGAGCCTCTGTCACGGAAGTTGGTCACAATATCTTTTGAGAGCATCTTTGAGTTGGAGCCTGTGACGTATACATCCAAATTGGGATGTGACATCAAATCGTTAAGAATATCATAGAATGTCGTATAAATCATTCCCTTATCTTCTTCAGGAACCAATGATTCATCTATGTCCTCATTCTTTACTTTATAAGACAGTTGAATCTCGTCAATAAATACATAGAACTTTCTGTTCTCATCTTTTGTGCGTTCTATTATATATTCATACAGCAGATTTGGGTTACGGTACTTGATATCAGATTTTCTGTCAAGAGCAATCTCCACAAAATCAGTTTCCAGTACGTTCTCTTCCAGTAGCTTGTTCTTGAACAGTTTAAAAAGCAAAAAGGATTTTCCACAACGTCTGATACCGGTAATTATCTTAACCTTACCGTTCCAACGTTTGGCACACAATTTATCCAAATACTCTTTTCTCTCTATTATCATAGTCTATACCTTAACATATTCGCACTGAAAAAACAGTTGTATTGGGCGACTGTTTTTTCAGTGCGAATATAGAAATATATTTCCACTATGCAAAAAGAAGCGCTGACTAATTTTATAGGAATCACACAGGAATCCGCTTTTTAGTCACTTCTCACTTTTATCTTTTCTTGTAGAACATCTTTACAGGCTCATAACATACATTGTCATATTTCTCGAGCACTGTACCCTTATCGGTGTCGAACACCCACACGCTGCCGTTCAGGCCTTCCTGGTCGGGCTCATAGAATGCAACGTATGTCTTCAGATGGTCGGCACTTATTTCAAATGCAGTTATTATTGCATTGTCGCTACCCACGGTAAGGAGTGTGGGAGCTGCAGCCAGCCCAGAGAGGTTGGTGTTGTAGTTCCAACGGCGCACCTTGTTGCCGTCGGCAAACAGCAACGAATAGAATGTCTTGTTAGCCACACAGGGTGTTGTAACCTTGAACGGGCTGTTTGCAAGAGCACCCTGAGTAGTGTTCGCGGTGGTGAAGGTAGGCTTCATTTCAACATAGTCATAGCCCCAGAAGTCGGTATACATAACTTCACTGCGCGTAATCGGGGTATTCGCGAGATTGGAGATTACAAGGAACTCCTGACGGTCACCGGCAGTTGCCTTCTGGGCCTGTGTCATCTCGATCTTTGCCATTGCCACGAGGTCGCGGTTGTTGAAGTAGTTCTTGTTCTTGAAAAGCGAGTCGCTTGCCATAAGATGATACTCGGTACTGCAATAATAGGGGCCATAGCCGTTGTATATCTGCGCAAGAGCCTTGTTCTCCTGGTCCCACAGAAGTATATCGTAGCCGCTACCGCTGTTCACGATACACTTCTGCGCATAGGTGGACTGCAGCTTGCGTGGCTTTGCCACTGCCGACTCTGTTGTCGAGAACTCATATACCTTGCCGTTCTCGCAGATGATGGGATACGATGTACCGGAATAACCGGTAGCAGGAATACCAAGGATTGTGGGCTTGAAGTCATCGTACTCGGGCACAGTGAACATATTCTCCACAACAAGTGTCTTCTCGTTGAGGTAATAGATTGTAGGCAGGTCGCCACGCTCACCCCCACCCTGACAGGCAACAATAAGGTTTCCGCTGCACTGTACCACATCGGCAGCACCGGCAGCAAAGAGCATATCGGGATTGTTCAACGCAAAGCAGTCACCGGTGGTGAAGGATGCCTCCTCACCCTCAACAGGCTTCTGCATGAAAGAGAGCATTGAGTTGCCCTGCGCATCCTTGCTGAGCAGTGTTATACCCTCCTCGTAAGGGGAGTTCACGAACACCACGAAGGGGAAGAAACTCTTGCCGTCCTCGTTCTCCACAATAAGACGGCAGTTGTACTTGCCCAAAGCAGTACCCACAAAGTTGAAGGCTTCATCGTTGGAGTAAGGCGCAAGGTTTATCTCCCAGGTATATGTGAGCGGTTTCTCCTTGTTGCTCTGCGTAACCACGGGGGTGATGACAAGAGTCTCGTTCTTGTCGATATTGTATATGCTGTCGATACCTGACTCTATCGTTATGTGCGAGAGCGGACGTGTAGCATCGGTGGTGTCATCGCTGAAGCAGGCCACCATCAATGGAAGCACTGCCAGCATTAAGCACAATTTTAATATTCTCATATTCTTTCCTTTATTCATTAAACAAAACCTATCACGACACCACGGCGTACGGGTCGGGGAAATCAAACGGGAAGTCGGGGAACTCGGCCAGTATACCCTCCCTGTTGGCAGGGTCGTTGAAGAAGTCGTACATCTTTGAGTAGATATACTTTACAAAGATTGTACGGTACTGGTAAGGGTCGCCGTAAGGTATGTGCTCAAGGTTCTCGCCATAGACATCAACCATTTTCCTGTATGTCTCGGGCAGAATCTCCTCCACGGCGTGATAGTACTCGACCATCTTTATGAACTTGAGCGGATGCCATTCACCAAGGTACCTATCCTGCCATACCTTCTCGCCGTGCGCATTGTACCACTCGGGCTGGTCCACGGAGTTGTCGAAACGTAACACGCGCACCTGACTGAGTGAGTCGAGCGTGGGGGTGAAGAACTCATTCTCGGCAAGCTGCAGACAAAGTTTATAACGGGTGTAGCCTGTAGCATAGCTGCCCTCGAGTTTGTCGCGGTATACTGTCACCGGTATCACTCCCTGGATAGAATCGGGCATGATGCAGGCGTCACCTATCGTAAAATGCACCCCTTCGACAGCCGTTGTCGAATCGGGCAGGATGACATAGGCTATGGGACGTTTCTCCTTACTGAGACCACCCATCACCTTTACAGGGATATTGTAGGTATACTCCCTGATTTCGACAGGAGTAACACCGAACGAATAGTTGAGTGTATCCTTTGTGAAGTAGACACCCGAATGAGAGAGGTCGAATCTCATATAATCCTCGTCGTCGCAGGCTGTAAAGAACATAATCGACGGGAGTAGCAGTGCCATAAAGGCATATCTTGTAATATCTTTAATTCTCATAATTTCATCAGTTTCGGTTCTCGAATTCAACATCAGGAACGGGGATTGAGTAGATGCCGTCAACAGGCCTGTATGTCTTGCCACCGTCGTGCGAGAGAATCGGCAGGTTCTGACGCTTCATATTGAAGTAGGTCTGTCCCTCACCTATCATCTCCTTGTAGCGCTCGTCGTTGATAACTTCGATGGTCAATTCCTTCTCATCCTCGAGCGGGTCGAGGCCACGATGCACACGCACGTCGTTGAAGAGAGCAAGAGCCTTCTCGTAGTCACTGTCGAGCAGAGCCTCGGCGGCAATGTAGTACATCTCAGGGATACGTATCATGTTTATACCGAGGATAAGGTCGGCAGGACGGTTCGACACCATATTGTTCAGCTCATATATGTCGGTGAGCTTGCACAGACGGTATTTCACATCGTCACCCACACCCGACTCGGAGAAATAGGCCATTGTGCGGAAATCGAGGCCCGCGGCATCCTTCTCATACAGCTGCATGAAATCACTGCGCAAATCAAGCGAATAGTATGATGTCACCTGCTGCAGTTTGCCGTTCACGTTGGTGTAGAAACCGGGGAAATAGATACCGAAGATAGTCTCCTTACGTGAGAGCACGCCGGCAAGGTCGTTCACGACCTCGGTCTTCTCCTTGAGGGTATACTTTCCGTCATCGATAACCTTGAGTGCATACTCTGCCGCCTTCACGTTGTTACCCATAGTGAGATATACACGCGCCAGGGTAGCCTGCACAGCACGGAGGTTGAAGTGTATCTGACGGTCGAGCATAAAGTTGCCTGCGCCCTCATGCTCATCCTCGTCTGCAAGAAGAGCCTCGGCCTCAAGCAGGTCGGCAAGGATGTGACCGTAGTTCTTTTCAAGAGACTCGAATTCAGGAGTCTTCAGCGAGAACTCCGTTGCATAGGGGATGCCGTCGGCAGCAGGGTCCACAGTATACTGGGCTGCAAACAGACGCACAAGGTCAAAGTGCATGAAGGCACGCATTCCGAGTGCCTCACCGCGGTAAACGGTATATGGATACTCTGCCGCATTGGCCACGAGCGGAGCATCAAGAATGCTGTTCACATTGGAGATATTCTTGTACATCGCAGTCCATACGGCCTCGAAGATACCCTTTACCGAAGAGTGGCTCCACTGATAACCGCTCATGGCAGTGACACCGGTGCTGCCGTAGCACCACAATGTCTGTGAGAGGATTTCCAATGTGGAGAAGTGCAGTTCCTGACCGTATAGTGTCTGCTGGCGCATCTGTGAATAGACGCCGTACATTGCATCCTCGATACCCTCGGCGGTAGAGAGCAGCGGGTCGCGCTTTACCTGTCCCTCAGGGGTTATGTCAAGGAAGTCGTCGCATGATGTCGTTGTGAGCACCAAGGCACACATCAGCAATATTATATATTTCATCTTCTTCATAGTCATCAAGTCATTAGAGTGTAACATTTAGGTAGAACTCAAAGCCCTGGCTGTAGAGGTAGTCTGTTCCGCGCTCAATCTTCACAGTAGAGAGACGCAGGATATCGGTGAAGTTGACTCCCAGACGCAGGTTGCGCAGATGCATACGCTTGCACAGCCTGTCACTGAACTCATAGCTGAAGTTAAGCGAACCGAGCGAAAGGGTATTCTCCTCCTCGGCAAAGCGGTCGGTCTGCTCGGGACGCGAAGTATCGGCAATATCCTTGTAGATAGCATGGTCTCCGGGCTGTTTCCAACGGTCGTTGAATACACGCTGGTCGGCATTGTAGTGCGGATCGGCACCCTCGACCTTTGTCACACGGGTAGTATTGTATACCCACGCGCCCAGACGGAAATTGAAGAGCGCATAGAGGCTGAAGCCCTTCCAGTAGAGGTTGGTGCTGAATGTTCCAGCAAACTCAGGCTCTGTATCACCGATGAGCACCTTGTCGGCCGGGTCATACACGAATGTACGCTCACCGTTGCGCTTTATGTATATCTCTTTACCTGTAGCAGGGTCGATACCGCCCGAACGCACCAGTTTGAGCGCTGTCACGCTCTCACCCTCGGCATACTGCGGCAGCGGAGTGAGATAGAGGTCGGCATTCTCCTGGTTCTCCTTGTTTATCTCCTCAAGAGCCTTGTCCACCTTTGTAATCTTGTTACGGTTCATATAACCGCTTGTAGCCAGACGCCAATAGAAATCGTTGGTGCGGAAAACATAACCGTCGAGCTGATACTCGATACCCTTGTTCTGCAACTCGCCCAGGTTGGACTTTGCAGTTGTGACACCCGTTGAAGGAGCCTTGGCCTTGTCGAGGAGCAGGTCGGTTGTGTTGCGTATATAAGCATCGACAACAAGGTTGAGACGGCGGTCGAACATACTCAAGTCGATACCCACATTGTAGTTCATGGTACGCTCCCAAGTGAGGTCCACATTACCTATGGTAACAGGTATAGCACCAATGCCGTTCTTATACTCATAATCGTTCAGATACTGGTACATTGTCATTGCCTGGAACGGGCTGAAACTTACCTTACCCGTGTAACCCATGCTACCGCGCAACTTGAAGATATCGAAGTTCTTCTTAACACGCTTCATGAAAGGCTCGTTCATTATGTTCCAACCGAGACCACCCGACCAGAAATGTCCGAAGCGGTTGTTCTCGCCGAACTGCGAAGAACCGGTCATACGCCAGGTAGCATCCATGAAGTAACGGTTACGCCATGAGAGGTTGCCTGTTGTGAAGAGACCGACATCGGCAGTCTCGGCCTGTGTACCGTAAGGCTTGCTGTCCGTGGGATAACCCGCAGCATTGCCGATATACGAGAGGTGGTCGTTGTAGAAACCTATTGCCTGGATAGTCTCGCTGCTGCTCTGTGCATGGTTGATTTCCCAACCGGCAGAGAGGCTCACAAGCGATTCATCCTTGAAGAACTTGTTGAATGTACCCACGATGTTGGCATTGTAGCTTGTGCCCTTTGTCGTACCCTTTGTATACTGGCCCTTCTTGCTGAGGTCGGTGACATACTTGTAGTTGAGCGACTTCGGTGAGGTAAAGATGTCGCTGCTTCCCATCTCGCTCGAAATATTGAAGTGACCGGTCAGCAGGAACATCTTGCTTATATCCCATCGGAAGTCGGTACTGTTGGTGAGAGTGCGCTCGCCGCTCTTTGAGAAACTGCCCAAAGAGGCCTCGTACAATGGGTTGTCGGCATCCCACGAGAGGTTTGTGTTGGGAGTACCGTCCTTGTTGTACATCCTGTCGTAAGGGTTCATGCGCACATACTGCGAGAACGAGCCGTAAGGCGAGTTCTTCACAGCAATCTCCTGATATGTCGTACGGTTAGAGATTGTAACTGAACCCACGAAATAGTCGAGTTTGAAACCGATGCTGTGGCGTTTGCGGTAGTCATCCTTCATAACACCCTTTGTATCACCGTAACGGCCTGTAAGCTCATAGCGCAGGTTGGATGCACCGCCATATACACGCAGGGAGTGGTCCTGCGAGAAGGCTGTGCGTGCAGGCTGCGAGAGCCAGTCGCTGTTCTGCCCTGCTGCAATCAGTTTGTAACGCTGGTTGTAGAGTTCGTCATACTCATACTGCAACGGAAGACCTGTCACAGAGTTTATCGCCCCCTTGGCATCGTAAAGACCCGCCAGACGCTCATACTCGAGTTTCTCACGGGCATTCAGCACATCATAGTCGCCCAACATGGGGAACTGCACATTGCCCGTAAAGTTATACTGCACGCGCAGAGTGCTCTCAAGGATGGGTTTACGGGTAATCACAATGACACCGTTTGCAGCCTTTGAACCGTAGAGTGCCGTTGCCGAAGCATCCTTGAGCACGGTTATCTTCTCAATCTCGTTTATGTCAAGGTCATAAAGGTCCTGCATTGTAATCTCCGTACCATCGAGAATTATTGTAGGCTGGTTCACCTGCTGACCGCTGTTCGAAAACGAGCTCATACCACGCAACACAAGCTCCGGAGTGTGGTTAGGGTTAGAGCCCTGGCTGGTGTTCTGCACCATTGCCATACCCGGAGTAAGAGCGGAAATAGCTGTAATGAGGTTTGTTCCAGAGACTTGTTTCAGTTCAAGACCTGACATTTCGGTAACAGAACCGGTAAAAGTCTCCTTGTTCTTTGAGACAAAGCCGGTTACCACAACATCACTGAGTGCGCTTGCATCCTCGGCAAGTTCAACACGCAGATTCTCCATAGCCTTGCCGTTTGACGGCATCTTGACAGTCTTGTATCCTAAAAAAGATATCTGCAACTCAAAGACACTCACTGGAGAGACAATCCTGAACCAGCCATCGGCACCGGTAGAGGTTCCGGTAACGAGTTTTCCGTCAGCCCATACTGCCACATTTGCACCAACAACAGGGTCACCTGTTGCCTTGTCGATGACAGCACCCGAGACTACAGTCTTTCCATCGGGAGCTATGCTGACAGGATTCTCTGCAGCAACGGCATTGTATGCCGGCACTGCTGCAAGCAACAGCAGCATAAGCAAACTGCCAAAAAAAGTTTTTTCCAATCCGTTGTTTTTCATAAATATAATCCAATAATTCATACTCTTTTCCATTTTCACAAACAGCTTGCGAAAATGAGACACAAAAACATCCACAAACGAGCGAGATATATGAAACTTGTTTCAACATTTCACAGCGAGTGCAGTCTATTTTCGCGGTTTCCCGCAAAAATACAAAAAAAGGAGTGCCCCCACAATACTGCGGGGACACTTTATTATATGTTAATATTAATATTAATATAAATATAATATTACTTGACAAGTACTTTCTTGCCATTGATGATGTAAAGGCCGGGAGCTGTAACCTGCTCAAACTTGCGGCCTGAAAGGTCGTAAATACCCTCCACGTTTCCGTTCTCACCCTTCACGTTCTCGATGCTTGTAGAACCGACCTCTTCAAGTGACCATACGGCAGCTGCACTGATTGCAGCATCGCAGAATGGATAGTTAACACCACCGACATTCTCGACCTTAAAATAACCACCTGCCTGCTTGATGTAGAACTTATTCTCACCAACCTCCTCAAAGGTCAGGGCTGTTTTCTCACTCTCCTTGCCGTCTACGTTCCACTGGTGGCAGTATATATAGTAACCGGAAGCAGACTTCAAGTAAACATTACCGTCACCGGATTCCTCTATTGTGAATATCTGGTTGTTGTCATCAGCATACTCCACTACATTCACGCCACCTACAGGACCTGTCGGGTGATCCTCGGTGTTGCCGATGTTCAAATAACCGGCATCACACTTGATTCGGTACTGAAGACCAGCGGGTTCCTCTGGCTCTGAACCAGGAGCATAGAGTACAGAGTTCTTATAGTATGCACCGGCAACCTCACTATTGTCATTGTAGTTCAATACCTTAATAAAGAAGTTTGCAATAGAGATTGTACCGTCATCATTAAGTGTCATCTTTACCGGTGAAGTTGTAGCATTCATGTCATAGATCTTATAGTACAGTTCCCCGGGAACAATTGCACCACACAGTCCACCGACAACCATTTCTGCACTATTGTTATCCTCGGCTATATTCAATCTAATAACACTCTGACCAAGTTGCTTGCCCATGAAAGAACTGATATAATAATAGCTGTCCAAGCCATACTGCGAACCATCGAAGTAAGCAATGTTCACATCGAACTCCGCAGGGAATTCAACACCCTGATAGTAAACATCAACTGCACCGGCATTGAACTTATAGTCACCGGCCCAATCAAATGCAGGCTCCTCGGCGCCCTCTTTTGCTGCAGTCATATTCTGGTAGAACACAATAGGTGTCTGGGCACCTGTACCGAAATCAAGTGTCTGGATGAAAAGGTCCTCAATCTTCACTGAGCCGTCCTCATTGGGAGTGATAGTGAAGTTTGTGGCAGAGCCTGATGAATTTGTCAACTGCAAGTATGTACCATCGCCATTCGATTTGAGGAACGCACAGCCATAATAACCATCGAGCGCAACAGTAGCCGTTCCGTCGGCATTAGGAGTAAGCTTCAGGCCTCCCTGGTTCACGCCATACAGGTCATAGCCAAAAAGCTGGTCAACATAGTACATACCGATAGCCTCGTAATATGTAATATGCATCGGGAATTCCGCTGGCCATGAAGAGATATCCTCGGCACCGGCCTTAATGATATCTGTTTCAGGGTTACCTACCTTTACATTCCATGTACCGTCCCAGGTAAATGCCTGCGAACCGCCATCTGCACTCTTTAGAGTACCTGCGATATACCACTGGTGATACTCACCGTTAACATACAGAGAATCGGCAGTCTCATCCTTGGTCTTACCCATCTTGTCGCTTGCGAATGAGAAACCGCTGTAGAGAGTAAATGCAGTCTCTGACTGGCTCTTGAACTCAATTGTTCCTTTCTTTGCAGGGCCGTACATAGGAGCGAAACGGATACCTTTAGCCTCATCAAGGTAAGTATTGTCATAAGCAAGTGCCAATATATTGCCGTCGAATGTAGCAGGCAGCTCAATATTGTTGTAACCTTCGATGGCAATTGTCGCAGTATATGCAAGGTTATCGTCACCGCTCTTTGTAAGTGCTATTGAGAAATCAGTTGGAATTACAGAACCCTCCATTGTGTCGTATGCACCGCTGCCGGCAGCGAAATTCCAGTCGCCGCTGATATCGGCAACCTCTATTGTCTCAGCCTCAACAAGAGTCATCTTCACATTTGTGTACTTTGCAATGATTGTTCCCTTGGCTGCATTGTAATCAGACATTGTGATTACTGTAAATGCAGGAATGGAGATCTCCTTTGTAGCAGGGTCAAATGTATAATACACAGGACCGTAGCTCTCCACATCCCAGTTCGATGTCTCTGAATTCCACACACCGTAAGGGTTGTCACCGTTTTCATTGGCCAACATCAGACCATTGTTCCACAACGCGGGATTGTTGAGGTTAAGAACCTTTACCATGTTCTTTTCAATGCTGATAGCATTGATGTTCTGCTGCACCTGAGAACCTGCAAAACCTACAATCTTTGCTATGTAGGTACCATCCTCTTCAATTGTCGCGTCGCAGTCACCTGAAAGAAGGTCTTTATAAGACTGACCATCCTCGGTAAACTCGACATCTGCAGTAAACCTGTACTTACCGAACAGATCGGCTACAGAAGTAACCTGTGCTGTAGCTGAAAAAGCCGAAATGAGCACGAGGCAAACCAACATAAAGTAGTTTTTCTTCATAAGTTCAAATTTTTGTTTCTAATAGATTGATAATCACTTTCTAATTTTGAACAGCAAAAATACAAATATTACCATACATAATAAAGAAAATTGCCGATTAAATTCAAATTTAACCGACAATTTAACAGTTTTATTATATTTTTTTATTCCAGGCCCTCGAGTATCATTTTCAAAGCATCACTTCTGCTTGGCCTCATAGCCTTGTATGTATGCAACTTACCTTCTTTATCATATATGAGAAAGAAAGGGATACCCTTGACGTTCAATGCATTGCAAAGAGTATTATTTCTGTCATGCAGCTGGTTGCCGTGCATATTCAGCTCGACCATCTTGTTCTTCCAAGCCTCTTTGTCCGTGTCGGTTGAAATAGAGAGGAACACCACATTGCTGTCCTGGAACTCTTTCTCTATTGCCTGCAGATAAGGAACCTCCCTGCAGCAGGGCCCGCACCAGCTTGCCCACAAGTCGATATACAGATACTTCCCTTTGAATGACGAGATGTCGACAACATTTCCGTCCACATCCTCGAGCACCACATCTGCAGGGAAAGGCGAGCCGACAATCGTTGCCTTGCGCTTGATATACTCATCCACATATCTTTGAGGCAGTCCATATTTCCCTACAACCTGCTGCAACGTTGCCAAACCACCCTCAAATTCAGCAGAATAGTTGTGCTCTGACAAGAAAGCCGAAAGCATCATAGAGGCGACCGCTGCACGTACCGCCTCATTCTTGTAGCTGCCATAAAGTTTCTCCAAGCGCCCGAGCAGCCCCTCATCGGCCGGGATTGAACGTGCAATCATCTGTGCTGCCATCGGGAACAAAGGCGCATAGTCATTGTCGAGAGCATCCGACATACCGGGAAGTACTTCGGCAACATCAAAATCTATTTCCGAAGCCTCGATATTCTGTGCACGAGGTATTGATGTATAGGCATTATACGCACGCGTGTAGGCCCACACTTTCATATAATCGGCTACAGGACGGGAGATACCGGACTTTTCCATCAAGGATCCTGCAGCACGCCCGTACCCCTCTACAAGCAATCTAAGACTATCATTGCCTATACCGGGCTTTGTCCACAAGGCACGGTCAAGGTCATTCATCTTCACATTCAGTGCCGACAAAGCCTTGTTCTCGGGAGTGTTGTCAAGCATCAATGTATTATCCTGCATCTTCAGTGTGAGCTGCGCCTTGTTATCGGCACCGGGGACAACATGGATTGTAGACATAAGCTGCCTGTTATCATACACGGCGGCAACACTATAAAGCCCCTTCTCCGAGGGAGTGACGCCACCAACATACTTACCCTCCTTACCACGCAGCTGTATCGCCTTCTCATTACCCTCAATAGTCAGCGGGAGAACATAGACCTTCATCTCACCCTCAACCGCAGGCTCAATCTGCAATTCAAAGCGCACACGCTGTGCCTGGGCAACAGTCACGGCCAACAAAGCTACCGTAAAAAGAGAAAAAAGTTTTTTCATAGTCATTCTGTATTCATTTCATTTACTGTTGCAAAGTTAACATATAAACCACGATATTCAAAATTGCTTAACAAAAGATAAGAAATCAGGAATTTTCCCAGCACAGATAGTGCTTTTTTTCAAAAAATAGATATATTTGCAAGCGAGACCATAACAAAGACACAATAACTAACCTTTATATTTATCATGAAAAAGATTTTCTTTACATTGCTTTGTGCCGCAGTAATGATTTCTTGCGGTGGCAACAAGGAGAAAGCAACAGCGTGCGACGGCAACCACGCAGAGTGTACACATCAGCACGACGAGTGCGACGGCAACCATGAGGACTGCACAGGCGAGTGCGAGAACGGCGTCGGCGAATGCGACCACTGCGCAAGCAAGGGTGAGGCCGAGAAGTGTACAAACCAGGAGGCCGGTGTTGTCGTACTTGACACAGAGACATTTATCAAGAAGGTAGCCGACATAAACAACCCCGAGTGGAAATACCTTGGTGACAAGCCTGCCATTGTAGACTTCTACGCAGACTGGTGCGGTCCCTGCAGAATGGTAGCCCCAATCCTTGAGGAGATTGCAAAAGAGAAAGCCGGAGAGCTTTACGTATACAAGGTAAACGTGGACAACTCACCCGAGCTTGCGAACCACTTCAATGTCGCAAGCATCCCCACCCTGCTCTTCATTCCAATGAGTGGCGAGCCTGTAGCCGAGGTAGGAGCAATGCAGAAGGATGCTCTTGTTGAGCTTATCGGCAAAACTTTGAAGTAACAGGCAATTCCATAAACAAATCAAAGCCGGTGCGAAAGCATCGGTTTTTTTTATAGGTGCAAATGAACTACAAATTATAGGCTCACCGGCAAAGTCTGGGGGCTAAGCAAAAAGTTGAGTGATTTAGGAAAAGA
>CALCEC010000005.1 GCA_937900095.1 uncultured Bacteroidales bacterium
TACCTGCGGCATAGGCATAAGCAGCGGCTTCACCGTAGGTCTCATCAATCGTCACCTGCTGATGATTCACTCCGGCAGCATAGGTTGTTGCCGTGATTCGTTCGACTTCAGCAGAAGCCTCATAGGTGTAATCAGTGACAGCAAGGTTAAGGAATTTCCCAGTCGCATCCTCGTAGTCCGTATACACCTTGATGGGGCGTGTGTCATAGAAACGGGAAGAATTAGCCGCGTAGACATCGGCTATAAATGGTTTATCATCATTTCGAACCACATGAATAAGTATCAAATCGGGTCACGAAGTGCAGAGTGCGCGGGAGTGCCTGATATGAGGGAATGGGGTAGGAAAGGTGCCGAAGCATGGCGAAATCAGGCTACAACACATGCAAGGGAGTGCTTGTTAAGCGGCGTATATTGAATGAATTGCGCAAAAATGAAGAGCGGGTCACGTTTTTTGTACGTGACCCGCTCTGCGGGTGGGCGATGGGAGCCGAAAGAAATTATAGCATACAAAACACTTACAGATAATGCTTTATAAAACAATGCACAATATTTAGAGGCGATTTCGTTATATACAGCTATGGCAGGTAGGACACTATCGATAACTTATTTGGGAACTTTCCCGTGTCGCATTTAATTTTTCCATTCTCAACGCTACAAAATCGCGCCAAAAATGGATTGACATCCGAGAAAGACGAGTGATATAACATCTTCATACGCCAGATGAACACAAGAAAGGGGGAGGCTTAAATTAGCTTCCTAAGTGTCGAAAAAAAGCCGCCAGTTTACTATTCGGAAAGCCTAGGCTTTATCGGCATTTGCGTTCCTCAGAAAAAATCTTTGGGACACATGTGAATGCCCCGAAAATTAGCAAAAATATCGTTGCGCTCATTTCAAAAATATGTTACCATGACCTAAGCTAAACAAATACTTTCCTGAATAGAAGATTCTATATATTCAAATCATGAATGTGCTATACGCCGAATTTTTGTCCGAAATCAAAATTCTTCTTCCTACCTTGTTGCATCTTGGATTAGCATGGAGTGAAAGTATAATTATTATAGTCAATTTGATTAACATTGTGATTTTTGTTCACTGTTTGATCAAGTTATATCAAAATAAATTTTCAGCAAAGGCGCTTATTGCAGTAGCCTGCGTTTTATCAATGGCCTCCTTTCTCATTGTACGATATGTTTGTACAGATTATACGATTCATGGAGAACAATGTCCGTGTCTTGATTGCCAGAAAATGTTTAGCCAAGATATATGAAAACAAACAACACTGACGGCACAACATGTGCAACTTCAAAAGCTGCTTCTTTGTTATCTCGTTGCTTGGTTATATTATGTTGCTGTTTCTTTTTTTATAACACTATTTTGAGTAATAACGGATTATTGTTGGCCTGTCTGAGAAACATGAGAGAGGCTAACTCTGCTGATATCTGGGTAAGGGATGTTAAACTACCTCTGTTATTATATGCATGCGCAGGTGGATGCGTATTTCAATTTATTCAGTTAGTGAGAAAAAAGAACAACTTAAAAGAGGTAATAATCATTTGCTTGTGTTATTTTTATGCTTTTTATCTTTTATTTTCAATCAATGTATCTCACATAGATTAATACAATAAAGATATTGAAATTTATATAAAAGAGGTGATTCCCTGCGAGAGAATCACCTCTTTTATTATTTTGCTTAGATTTTTATAGATGCTTATCTTTATTGTTTAAGAAGATGTTGGATGATATATATCATCTTTTTTTCCTTTAACAATGAAAGGTTTTGCTTGTGATATAAATCCAGGGACAACACCTCCCATTAATCTTGCAAAATTATCAAAAGTAACATAGCTTCCATCTACATCTGGTCTAAAGTTAAAATCATATACATCTCTTATGTATACAGTATAATTGAAGTTGCAACTTTCATCAAAATTACCACCTACAATATAATAATAATCTTTCAGAGTATAAGCCTCATCTTTTATGTTAGTATCCGAAGCCCATGTTTTCATTCTAATTGGGCCCTCAAAATTATGATTTTTTCCATAATCATATCCTTCTTTTAATCTATATTTTAAAGGCCTGATATGTTCTGGCATATAGGTGTAATCCTTTCCTGTCCCTGCCAAATAATGTCTATGCATAAATAACACATGGTGATTCCATTCTGTTAGCGCACTGGCACCCATCATAATAAAGTAAAAATAAGACGTCAGCGTTTTGTTTAACTTTAACCCCATAAGGGATAAAATCATATTATCCTCTAATTGCAGTGCTTCTACAGGTTGAAAATCGAGGCTATATGATTTCTCTACTATTTCTCTAATATCGCCCATTTCCCACATTGTTGACAACCCTAAAACATCATAACATTTATATACTAAATTGTGACTAAACACGTACAAATTATGATGAGCTGTTTCTCCAAGATAATCCCTTCCCAACCATCTACCATCCACCGGGTTGTAGTGGCGGTAGTTGTAGTAGATGAGGCCCAGTTCGGTGTCGTTGTATTCGCTGGACCATTGGATGGGCTGGGTGACATCTCCCTCCGATGTGACTTCGCCGTAGGGGGCGTAGGTGTAGGCTGTGCGGATGTAACCGGCGGGGCCGTAGACTTCGCAGATGTTCTTCGTTAAATCCCAGCCGTAGGTGTACCAGGTGCCGTCCTTCTGGATGGCCAGCGGGCGCGTGGCGATGGGCTGGGTGGGATCCCAGGTGATATACCACAATGCAGGGTGGGCCGCGCGGGTCAGGTCGAGTGCAGCGATTTGCAGATATCCACGGTAGATGTAGCGCTGGTGAAGCGTGATACTGCCGTTGGTGGTTACCTGCTTCGTTGCGCGGCGGCCCATGTAGTCGTACTCGCAATGCACGGTGGTGATGGTGCCGTCAACCGCCTGACTGGTAAAATCCGTCGGGCGGTTCTCGGCATCGTAGCTGATGGACCAGATACCGGTGCTCGTCTTCACTCGGGTCTGGTTGCCGGCGGCATCGTAGGACGGGATGAAGTCGGCAATATCATCCACCGAAAGCATCGCATACTGGTTGAGCGCATTGGCCTGGTAGCCGGTGATTTCCTCAGCATTCTCCTGTGCGGTCTTGCGGTTGCCGATGTTGTCGTAGTAGTAGGCGTAGCTGCCGTTGTTCACCGTGGCGGTAGTTAGTTCGCTGCGGTTGTTGTAGCCGAAGCTGTCGTTGATGGTCTGCCGGTTGCGGGTGGTGCTGCGGGTGAGCGGGCGGCCGAGTGCATCGTAGGTGTAGCTGCGCTGGGCCACGGCGGTGCTGCCGCGCTTGTAGAGCATGCTGGTGAGCAGGTCACGCTGCGGCTCGTAGCTCTGCGTGAGCGTCATGTTGCTGGGCAGCGTGAGCTGCTCGAGCA
>CALCEC010000006.1 GCA_937900095.1 uncultured Bacteroidales bacterium
CTTTTCCTAAATCACTCAACTTTTTGCTTAGCCCCCAGACTTTGCCGGTGAGCCGCCCTTTTGGGCATTCGCTCGTGCTGTCGATAAATCAAAAGAGAGGCAAAAGCCTCTCTTTTGATTTATTCAGATGCTCTGTATTTGCCTTCGTCCTTGTCTTCGAGCATGCTCAGGTACGACTGGTAGCGCGACGGGGCTATCTCGCCTCGTTCAAGGGCTTCAAGAACGGCGCACCCGGGTTCGTGTGTGTGGGTACAGTTGCCGTACTTGCAGTCTTTGGACAGCTCGAAGAACTCTATGAAGTAGTGGGATATCTCCTCAACCTCCATGTCGTATGTTCCGAAACCTTTTACTCCCGGGGTGTCTACAATGTAGCTCTGGGGCATGAACTCGAACATCTCGGTGTATGTGGTGGTGTGCATTCCCGTGTCGTGGGTCTTTGAAATCTCGCCCACGCGTGCGGCAATCTCCGGGGCTATGGCATTTACTATGCTCGACTTGCCCACTCCTGAGTTGCCGGCAAGCAGCGATACCTTGCCGCGCATCATCTCCTTGAGTGCCTCAATGCCTTCGCCTGTGGTGGCACTTGTGTGCAGGCAGCTGTAGCCGATGCTCTCGTACAATGCTGTCAGGTACTCGAGTTCCTCGCGCTCGGCCTCGTTGTAAAGGTCGGTCTTGTTGAACAGCAGTACCACCGGCACACGGTAGGCCTCGGCGGCAGCTAAAAAGCGGTCGATGAAGGTGGTGGCTGTGGCAGGGTGGTTGATGGTTACTGTGAGGAAACAGAGGTCGAGATTGGCGGCAAGGATGTGCGACTGCTTCGATAGGTTCGACGCCTTGCGCACAATGTAGTTCTTGCGCTCGAGGATTTCCACGATGTATGCCGTGCCATCGTCGCGCACGTCGAACCTGACGTGGTCGCCAACGGCAACGGGATTGGTGCTCCTGATGCCCTTGAGGCGGAAATTGCCCTTTACCCTGCAATCCACAACAGTGCCGTCTGTGGCGCGTACGCCATAGACACTGCCCGAACTCTTTATTACTGTTCCCTGCACTCTGCTTGTGGGGTTACACGGTCATGATTTCCTTCTCCTTGGCTGCAAAGATCTCCTCGGCCTTCTTGATGTACTTGTCGTGGAGCTTCTGCACGCTCTCCTCTCCGTCCTTTGCTACATCCTCGGGAGTACCGTCCTTGACGGATTTCTTCATTGTCTCGATACCGTCGCGGCGTGCGTTGCGGATGCTTATCTTTGCAGTCTCGAGTTCGTGTGAACACTGCTTTACAAGGTCCTTACGGCGCTCACCTGTCAAAGGTGGAATAGCGATGATGATGACCTCGCCGTTGTTGGTAGGCATGATGCCTACGGGAGAGTCAATGATTGCCTTCTCTATTGGGGCAATCATGTTCTTGTCCCATGGCTTGATTGAAATTGTACGAAGGTCGGGGGTGGTGATGGTCGCCACGTTGTTGAGCGGCATCTCCGAACCGTAAGAGTGTACTCTAACGCAGTCAAGGAGGTGCACATTGGCCTTTCCGGCACGGATGTGAGAATACTCGTCCTCCAGGTGCATGACGCTCATCTGCATCATCTCTTCAGCCTCTTGAAGGCATGCTTTAACATCTATCATAGTCTTTATGTTTAAATTTTTCATTTTCAGGGTCGGCACACTATACCTCTCCTATCACAAAAATATACAATAAGAGTGAATGAATGGTGCTTTTAAGATTTTTTAATAATTGATAGTTGCACATTTCTATTGTTTCTGCCATTGGTTATTTATATATTCGCCATGTACAGCAGATATACCTGCTGCACCCGTGAAATCGGCAATGACTCAACAATGTGTTATATATAATGTTTAACCCTTAAAAAGGAGGTAATTATGAACGGCGCTAATGAAGAGAAATTTGTGCAGGTCTATGCAGGTAACCTGTGGCAGGCACAGTTGGTAAAGGGGCTGCTCGATGCCAATGCGGTCCCCTGTGTTATTAACGATGAGACCTTGGGTGCTGTTACCTCGCACTATGCGCCCAACGTGGGCGATGTATATGTTGTAGTTAACGAGGCCGACAAGGATAGGGCTCTTGAGGTTATTGAGCAGAACACTATTCCCGATACTCCGGTGGAGTAAGGGGGATAATCCTATAAATAAAAAATGCAGCCCACGGGCTGCATTTTTTATTCTTGTATCATTCAGGTGCTTACGCCTTGATCTCCTTGATACGAGCCTTCTTACCTGTGAGGGCACGCAAGTAGTAGAGCTTAGCACGGCGAACACGACCACGCTTGTTGACAGTGATGCTGTCGATAGCAGGTGAGTTCAAAGGGAAGATACGCTCAACGCCTACAGTACCTGACATCTTACGTACTGTGAAACGCTTCTCGTTGCCGTGACCGCTGATGCGGATAACAACACCACGATAGAGCTGGATACGCTCTTTTGTTCCCTCAATGATCTTGTAAGCTACTGTGATTGTATCACCTGGGTGGAACTCCATCTCACGCTTTACGTCAGTAGCAAATGCTTCTTTAGCAATTTTAATTAAATCCATCTTTTTGATTTGTTAAATTGTTCAATCATTCAAACGCAACATATCAAGTTACTCTTCCTTGACAGCGATTACGCCGAAAGCGCGGCAAAGTTAGCTCTTTTTTCTTGTTTTGCAAAATCTTCTTGTCTGTTTTGTTGTTTGCTGCAGTGAAAATTGTGTATTTCGTTGCTAAATATTAACTTTGCGCCTTGAATTTCAAGATGATGAGAAACTCCATTCTACTCTTGTCCTCTTTGCTGCTGTTTGTGGTTTTTGCTTCGTGCAGTGATAAAAACAGACTCGTTGCAATTGAGGCTGGCAATATAAAGGTGTGTGAGATTCCCGGCAATGACGGTGCCGAGGAGGTGCGTGCCATTCTTGAGTACAGACGACAGGCTGTAGATAGTCTGATGTCTCCGGTTATTGGAGAGGCTGCGGTTTCACTTGAGAGATTTCTTCCCGAGAGTCCGCTCATGAATTTCGCCGCTGACGCATTGCTGACGATGGCACAGGAGGTCACCGGTGAGCATGTTGACATTGCGATAACGAACAGAGGCGGATTACGCAGCACTATACCGGCCGGCAAGATAACATTGGGCGATATGTATAAGGTGTTCCCGTTCGAGAATACTCTCGTATTGCTTACGCTCAATGGCGAGCAACTGATGCAGTTGTGTCGCGAAGTGGCATCGGTCGGCGGTGAAGCCGTTGCCGGCATAAGGCTTGTGATAACCCCGCAGGGGGAGCTTGTGAGTGCTTCTGTTGCAGGCATGCCGGTTGATATGGCGCGTGACTATCGCATTGCGACATCAGATTACCTCTCCCAGGGCAATGACAGGATGACGGCTTTGGCTCTTGGAACGGAACGTGATGTAAGAAGCGATATCACTGTACGTGATCTCCTGGTGCAATATGTGATGAATATTGCTGCCAAAGGCAAGGCTTTGACTGCCGTGTGTGACGGGCGTATAACTGTTGAAGAAAGGATGTTGCCATGAGATATTTCTATGCTGTTGTTCTTGTGCTGCTTACCCTCAGGGTAGGTGCACAGAATGTGGAGAAGTTGACCATACTCCACACCAATGATACACACAGTTGCATTGAACCTGAAAGGAATGGTGATGCCGGTGCTTTGAACCGTGCATTACTGCTTGAACAATTGCGTGATTCGTTGGGCACTGAAAATGTGCTGCTTTTCGATTGTGGCGATTTTTCGCAAGGCTCGCTTTATTACAATGTCTTCAAAGGTTCTGTTGAGATTGAACTGATGAATGCGATGGGCTATGATGCCTGTGCAATAGGTAATCATGAGTTTGACTCAGGTTTGGAGAATATGGCACGTTTGTTTACTATGGCGTCATTCCATGTGGTTTGTGCGAACTATGACTTTACGGGTACTGCCTGTGAAAGTCTTGTCAAACCTTATGTTGTTATTGAGCGAGGTGGGAAACGTGTAGGAGTGTTCGGGCTCTCTCCCGACCCTTCAGGACTCATAGCGGAGGATTATTATAAGGGAGTGAAGTTCCTCTCTCCGATTGAGGCGGCATGCAAGGCTGTTGAAGCGCTTGAAAAGGAGGGATGTGATGCTATAGTATGCCTTTCGCACCTCGGATGGCAAACAAAGAGTGAATATAACGACAAACGTGTGATTGCGGAGACATCCGGAATTGATGTGCTCCTTGGAGGCCATTCGCATGACTATTTTGAAAGGCCGCTCGTTTGCAAGAATAAGGATGGAAAAGATGTCGTGGTGCAGCAGATGGGTCGTAACGGCCGTTATCTGGGCTTTGTAACACTCTTTTTTGAATGAGGCTAAACGCTGCATGGCAGCGTATTGAATAAGATGATATAATATCTTTAGAATTAAATACAATCTAACTTTTATAAGATGAAAGCTATATTTACATTTATTTTTTTGACAATAGTCATGTCCGCAACAGCACAGGAGTACACGATATCTTGTACTGTGAAGCCTGAATTCAACGGTGCGGCTGCTTACATTTTGAATAAGAACACGGGCGACACCATCGCTTCATGCGATATTGCCGATAGTGTGTTCAAGTATAAAGGTGAAATATGTTCTCAGGCTGTGATTGACGTTGTAGTCAACCGTCCTAAGGGCATGGTGGCAAGTGTACTGATTGAGGGTGGCAGTGATGTGGTTGTTGATATGACGGTACGTCCGGTCAGTATTAACGACAACGGAGGCCTCAATGACAAGCTCAATGCCATGTATGCAGCAGTGAAGGAGCGTAGTGTAGCCCTCAACGGACTGGCAAAGAAATTGCATGAGGAGGGCAAGAGTGAAGAGGAGATTCTTGCTGCAACAACGGCCGAGACAGAGGCACTGTACGATGTATACCGTAATACAATAACAGAGAACAGAGACAATATCCTGGGTGCTTTTGTTCTGAACCTTGTAGCGCGCCAGTTCTACTCCTCTGTTGAGGAGCTTGATGCTGTCATGGCCGATGTGAAATATTCAGGTGAGTTCCGCGCTCTCAAGAAAATCCGTACAGCACTCTATTATGGTGCTCTTACAAAACCGGGCTGCAAGTTCATTGATTTCGCGGGCTTCGCTATTGATGACGCGGCAGTAAGGCTTTCCGATTATGTAGGCAAGGGGAAATATGTGCTTGTCGATTTCTGGGCAAGCTGGTGCGGCCCTTGTAAAAATGAGATGCCACATATAATAGAGGTGAACAGGCAGTATACCGGTGAAAGGTTTATGGTAATCGGAGTGAACATCGGCGATGAGAACAGTAAGTTCAAGGCTGCTGTTGCAGAGCTCGGTATTGACTATCCGCAGATTTTCATTCCGCGTAACAGTAAAGATGAGGACAATGCTGTCTTATTATATAATGTGGAGACAATCCCTCATCTGATACTCTTTGCGCCTGACGGTACCATCATGGAACGCGGAATAATGGGTGGCGCGCTGCATGAAAAACTCAATGAGTATCTTAAATAATGTGAACAGATACTTTTTTTCAACAAATTGGTTTATCTTCGCACCATTGAACGAACACTAACTAAAAAACATAAACTATGAGAATTTTATCAATTTTTGCTCTGTCTGCATTGGCGCTTACAGCAACTGCACAGAGCTACACAATCAAGGGTATTGCCGATGACAAGTCTGAAGGTAAGAAAGTGTTCCTTGTAAATCAAGAGAATCTGACTTATGCCGATTCTGCTGTGGTAACAAATGGCGCTTTCCAGTTTGAGGGTACAACTGCCGATCAGGCACTTTACGAGGTTAATATCAACAAGAACAGAAGAAACAGGGCATATGTAATTGTTGAACCCGGTGTAAATGCTACCGTAGACTTCTCGCAGCGTCCGGCTGTAGTGACAGGCGGCCTCAACGACAAACTTGCTGCTCTTAATAAGGAGGTTGCTGAGAAGGGTGCTGTATTGAATGCAAAAATTCAGCAGATGCAGACTGACGGTAAGTCACGTGATGAAATTGAGGCCGAAATGGGCCCGGAGGTTGAAGCTATGTACGATATCTACCGTAAGGCTCTAAATGACAACAAAGACAATATGTTCGGTGCATATGTGCTTGGCATGGTATCTTCGCAGTTCTACCCCTCTTTGGAGTCTCTTGAGGCAATAATGGCCGAGGTGAAGTACTCAAACAAGATACATGCTATCGTGGCAGAGCGTGAGGGTTACCTCAAGGTTGTTGCTACACAGGCCGGCAAGATGTTTGTTGACTTCAGCGGTTTCACTGTTGACGGCAAGCCATCAAAGCTCTCTGATTATGTTGGTAAGGGCAAGTATGTGCTCGTTGATTTCTGGGCAAGCTGGTGCGGTCCTTGCAAAGGCGAGATCCCTAACCTCGTTGAGTTGCAGAACAAGTTCGGTGGCGAGAAGTTCACTGTTCTCGGTGTGAATGTCTGGGACGAGGAGGAGAAGTTCAAGGCAGCTCTCACTGAAGAGGGTATCACCTATCCTCAGATTTACATTCCACGTGACAACAAGGACAATGCTACCGAACTGTATGGTATCAAGGGTATTCCACAGATTATTCTCTTCGGTCCTGACGGTGTAATCGTAAAGCGTGACCTCCGTGGAAATGCGATGAAGGCATTGGTAGAGGAAAAAATGAAGTAAACATTAATATACGTATATAAAAATAAGCCGCGCATATGCAATTGCGCGGCTTATTTTTATATTGGAGGCCCTGTATTGTTCTACACTTCGTTGTCATACTGAACACAAAGTATTCCGCATGGTGTCGGCATTAATGCGCTTGGGCTATTACACCAGCAGTTCAGTATAAATGAAATAGCAGGCAACGCCAATAGCTATTATTACGGTGCTTTTTACTATTATGTGAACAAACGTTTTCATGTCGTATTTTTTATCTATCTCCAATAATAAAAAGAGGCTGCTAAAAGCATTTTTAGTCAGCCTCTTGAAACTTGTTCTTCTGCGTCATTAACCCTCGTGGATAGCCTCTGAAGGACAAACACTAGCGCAAGTACCGCAATCGATGCAGAGCTCCGGGTCGATTGAATACTTCTCACCCTCTGAAATTGCACCCTGAGGACACTCGTCGATACATGTACCGCAAGCAACGCAGTCATCTGAAATTACGTAAGCCATAGTTGTAAATTTTAAATTTGTATTATCCATTGGCGAAGATAGTGCTTTTTGCATATAGGTGGATGCCTGTTTGTTGTTTTTAACATTATTTTGCAATTGTTGCTTTTTTCGTTTTTTTTTTGTCTGTTCGGCAATATGTCAGCGTTTGTCGCGTTATAATAACTGTATGAAAAGAAAAATACTTTACATACTTCTCCTGCTGCTGTTGCCGTTAGGCTCTGTGGCCCAGGAACGTAAGGTGCAGAACAAGCCGTATATCGATTACCGCCGTCTGCACTACGGTTTCTTTGTGGGCGTGCATATGCAGGATATGGAATTCACTAACAACGGCTTCGTAACCGAGAACGGCGAGTCTTGGTTTGCCGACATTGCGCAGTATAACCCCGGTTTCAGCGTGGGTGTGCTTGCCGACCTGCGTTTAGGCGAGCATCTTTCGTTGCGTGCTATCCCTACAATGCATTTCGGGCAGAACAGTATTGTCTTCCGTGAGCAGAACAGCGGTGAGATATCACGCCAGACAGTAAAGACAACCTATATGTCTTTGCCGCTCCACGTCAAGTTCGCGGCTGAGCGCTTCAATAACTATCGTCCTTATATCACGGCAGGCGTGAGCCCAATGCTCAATCTTACGGTGAAGAAGCAGAAACAACTGCTGCTCAAGAAGTTTGACTTTATGGTAGAGGTGGGCATGGGTTGTGATTTCTATCTTCCTTTCTTCAAGCTTATTCCTGAACTCAAGTTTGCTTTCAGCCTGCTTGATGTGCTTGAAAAGGACCGCAAGGACTTGCTTGACGAGAATTACCTCAAGTTTACGCAATCTGTGGACAAGGTCGTGAGCAAGATGGTGATTCTTTCGTTCTATTTTGAATGACAAAACGAAGTTTTGTTATCGGCTGATTTTGCTGCAAAGTAAAATTAGCCAATGGTCCCCTGTTTTGTTATCGGCTGATTTTGCTGCAAAGTAAAATTAGCCAATGGCCCCTTGTTTTGTTATCGGTAGATTTTGCTGCAAAGTAAAATTAGCCAATGGCTCTTCCTGTTGTTATCGGTAGATTTTGCTGCATTTACGGATAAAAAGTGTACCTTTACATAGTTTTTGATTTGTTATATGGAGAGAAACAAGAAGCTCATGTATGTGCACGGCTTTGCTTCGTCGGGAAGCTCGGGCACTGTGATGACGCTGCGCCGTTATATGGCGGGGTGGCGTGTGGTGGCGCCCGATCTGCCTGTTGACCCATTCGAGGCTTTGGAACTGTTGCGGCGTATGGTAGACGAAGAGCAGCCCGATATTGTTGTGGGTACCTCTATGGGTGGAATGTATACCCAACAGCTATGGGGCGTACCGCGAATTGTGGTGAACCCTTCATTCGAGATGTCGCGTTCTCTGCTGTTCGGCAAGATGGGGCGTAACAAATATATGTCGAAGCGTCAGGACGGCGCAACGGAATTCCGTATAGACAGGACTGTGGTAGAGCGTTTCAAGGAGATGGAAAAGCATCAGTTCGAAGGCATAACCGATGAGGAAAAGGCTCTGGTTGTAGGTCTTTTCGGAGACAAGGACCCTGTCGTGCACTTCCAACCGCTGATGGCGCAGTTATACGGTGAGGAACGTTGCCGTTGGTTTGCCGGCGAACACCGCCTGAACGACACGGTTGTGAAAAAGGTGCTTATACCGCTCATTGATGAGCTTGTGGGCAAGGATGAGTGTGAACAATGGTATTGATTGTAAGTCGGTTTGTATATTTTACCCGTTTTTGTTATCTCTGCGCTAAAGCGCGAAAATAGCCTGCACTCGCAGTAAAACACATTAAAGTAAACTTTATGTGTTTCGCTCGTTTGTCACTATATTTGAGGTAAACCTCGAAGATTTTCTGCACTCGCTATGAAAAATATTGAAGTAAACTTCATATTTCTCGCTCGTTTGTGGTTATCTTTGCGCTATTATATATAGATAACAATTGAATACAATAATATCCTTATTGGCTTTCATGGCCATGATTGGGCCCGAGAGGGTCGATTCTGTGACGTTGCCCGAGGTGGACATCGTCGCTTCAATAAAGATGCCCGACAGCGATGAAAAGGGGGCATATTCGGCTACAACCATAGGCAGGGCGGCTCTTGAGAACAGACATATAAACTCTGTCAAGGAACTTACATCCACGGTGCCCAATTTCTATCAGCCAGATTACGGTTCGCGTATGACCTCTTCGGTGTATGTGAGGGGCTTCGGCTCGCGCATAGACCAACCTGTGGTGGGCATGAACATTGATGAGGTGCCGGTACTCAACAAGAACAACTACGATTTTGACCTTTTCGATATTGACCGTGTACAGGTGGTACGCGGCGCCCAGGGTGCACTATACGGACGTAACACCTCGGGTGGCGCCATAAATGTATACACCCTATCGCCCATACACTTCCAGGGCAAGAGGCTCACCCTTGAGTACGGCAATGAGAACTCCTTACGCCTGAAGGCCTCGCATTATGCGGCTCCGACAGAAAAATTCGGTTGGTCGGCAAGTGTATATTACAGCCACAGCGACGGCTTCTTCATGAACCGCGAGCGGGGTGAAAATTGTGACGGTGGCGACAATATCGCGATGCGTCTGCGTGCGCAGTGGTTGCCGTCGGCACTCTGGAGTCTCGACAACACGTTTAGCCTCGGTTACACCGACGAGGGCGGTTGGGCCTACAGGCAATATTCCGGTGGAGTGCTCGCTCCTGTGGCCTATAACGACCCATGCAGCTATCGCCGTTTCAATGTGTCCGACGGCTTTGTGGCAAAAAGGTTTTTTGACACTTTTACCCTTTCCTCTACAACGGGTATGCAGTTCATGCGTGACAGGATGCGCATAGACAATGACTTTCTGCCTCTGGAGTATTTCTCTATGGGACAGTACCAGAGCGAGTGTTCTGTGACGCAGGAACTCGTGGCACGCTCAAAGGGTGACGGTGCGTTCAGCTGGATGGGTGGCCTGTACGCCTTCTACAAGCATCTTGATATGGAGGCTCCTGTCACCTTCAAACAGTATGGAATCGACAATCTCATTCTCAAGAATGCCAACGACTACTGGTATCATCTGTTGCCGGGTGACCGTGATCTCTCTTTCCGCGACAGCAGTTTCACGATTTATGACGATTTTGTAATTCCTACATACGGTGCAGCGGCCTTCTTCCAGTTGGGTTACAAATGGAAAAGCTTTGAGCTCTCTGCCGGTTTGCGCCTCGACTATGAACGGTCGAAGATGGACTACGACAGCCGTGCGCTTGTCTACTACAAGACCTACAGGAACAGCAATGACTATGCTCCGCTTCCGGTGGAGTTCGTGGGCAGTAACGATGTGGATGCCCTTGAGTTGCTGCCGGGCTTCTCGCTGTCTTACAGCAAGGACTGGGGTTCGGTGTACGCTTCGGCCCGTAAGGGCTTCAAGGCAGGTGGCTTCAATACCCAGCTCTTCTCCGATATATTACAAAGTAAGATGAGCGGTGCTCTTGTGGGAAACGAACAGGATGTAGATGCATCATCCACGGTTTACAAGCCCGAGACAAGCTGGACCTTCGAATTGGGTACGCACCTGTCGCCGTTGAGCAGCGGTGCGCTCAAAATCTCTGCTGCGCTCTTTTATATCGACTGCCGCAACCAGCAGCTCACGGTCTTTCCCAAAGGCATGAGCACGGGACGCATGATGTCCAACGCCGGTGAGTCATTCAGCTGCGGAGCCGAGGCAAGCGTTGCCTACAGGGTGGGTGATGTAACCCTCAATGCCTCATACGGTTATACCCACGCCGAGTTCAAGGAGTATATCAGCGGCGACAATGACTATTCGGGCAAAATCGTCCCTTACGCTCCACGCGAGACAGTGTCGGCGAATGTTGAGTACCGTATGCCGGTCCCCAAGAGTTTTGCCAACTTCCTGCTCCTTAACGTGGGCTGGAGTGGTGTGGGCCGCATATACTGGAACGAGGAGAACAGCCTGTCGCAGGCCTTCTATGGCCTGTTCTCGGCATCTCTCACATGGGAGAAGGGCGCTTTCGGCGCATCTTTGTGGGGAAAGAATCTGCTTGACGAACAATATAATACATTCTATTTCCGTTCAATAGGAAACGACTTCTTTGCTCAGGGCAAACCCCTGCAGTTTGGAGTATCTTTGCATATTAATCTTTAAAATATAAGCTGAATGAAAAAATTACTATTTTTACCGCTGTTGGTGATGATGGCTTTTGTTGTATCTTGTTCAAGCGATGATGACAACAATATGCCCGATGTCGATAACAGGGTGTTTACCGGAAAACTTTTGCTTAACGGCTCACCTATAACCGATGGCGCTATGTGTGAGTTGAACGTTGTTGAGGAAACGGCTGCTATAACCCTTTACGGTGTGCAGTTTGCGCCTGCAATGCCTGCAATGGACATTACAATACCTATGCTCAATTGCAGGAAGAGCAGCAGCGGTTACGAGATAAACGGAAAGAATGTGCTTCCTATGGTTGGTGATAAGCCAATGGATGATTTCTTGATCTCTTCGGTTGAGGCTTCGCTGACCGGTGACAAGTTCGTGGTTTCGGCTGAGACAGAATTGGGAACCATCGGTTTCAGTAATGCCATTATCAATATCAAGCCTAACGGTGGCTCTGCAAAGAACTATAAGGGCAGCCTTGTAGTCGGTGATTTTACAAAAGAGGACGTGGTGATTAGTGTTACAAAGAACGGGAATGCGGTTGATGTTCTCCTCAATGATGTAAAGTTCGCTGCCAATATGCCGCTTGTGCTTGATATAACACTCAAAGCTCTACCTTGTACAGTTGATGGTGCTAACCTTTCATTTGCAGCCGAAAATGTTGCGCCTTATATGAACACAGAGACCGAGCCTGCCCCTCAGTATATGTTTGCGGCAGTAAATGGTGTTGTCAATGCCGGCAAACTCAGTTTTGATGCCAGAATGGCAGAAGACCTTGCTCCTTATGTAGCCGGCAAGGAGTTTGTGTTTAGAGGGGAAGAGATTGCTGAATAAAAAGTATTGTAAAATAAAAACTTATTACTTATGATCAAGAGATTTCTCGCTTTGGCAGCTGTTGTGGCAATGATGTTGCCGGCTGTTGCACAGGTTTCTGTAAAGTGGGGTAACACAGACACACGTTATCCGGTGAATGCGGCTGATGCAGTACGCACGTCTTCAGTAAGTAGCGCTACAGCCTGGAAGGGCGAGCGTGTTAACTTTCAGTTGGTAGTGACAAACAAAAACGTGGCTAATGACAGCTGTTCCGTGTCCTACCGCTTCAGTGAACTCAAGAATGGCAAGAGCATTATTCCTGCAACGAATGTTGTCGGTGGCTTTGTGCAACCGGTGATTACAGACCGTTTCACAGGTTGCGGAAAGCACGAGGTGGATGCTTACGGCGAGAATCTTGTCGCTGACCGTATCACTGATACAAACCCCACGGTGTTGCCCGGTGGTACATTACGTGGTCTCTGGCTTACAGTACAGGTCCCTCAGGATGCAAAGCCCGGTACTTATAAGGGTTATGTAGAGCTTGCATGCGAGGGCAAGACTACCAAGCACAGCTACACAGTGAAGGTGCTTGACCGCACTCTTCCTGCTCCTGCCGAGTGGGCTTTCCACCTCGACTTGTGGCAGAACCCATATGCTGTTGCCCGCGTGCATAATGTTGAACTCTGGAGCAAGGAGCACTTCGATGTGTTGCGCCCTTATATGCTCAAGCTTGCAGCAGCAGGTCAGAAGGCAATCACTGCTACGCTCATCGACCGCCCCTGGGATGGCCAGACATTCGACCCGTTCGGCAGCATGGTCACATGGATAAAGAAGGCTGACGGCACATGGCTCTATGACTTCACCGTGTTCGACATCTGGGTTGAGTTCATGATGGACTGCGGTATCAACAAGGAGATTACCTGTTTCTCAATGATCCCGTGGAAACTCTCTTTCCGCTACTACGACCAGGCTACACATTCGCACAAGTATATCAACTGTGCTCCCGGTGACAAGGCATATGCCGAGTTCTGGGGTGGTATGTTGAAGGCTTTTGCGGCTCACCTCAAGGAGAAGGGCTGGTTCGAGAAGACATTCATCTCAATGGACGAGCGCAGTTTGCAGCAGATGCAGGCGGCAATAAAGGTAATCAAGGATTATGCTCCGGGCATGAAAATCTCTATGGCGGGCAACTACCATGCCGAGATTGAACCCGATATCTACGACTACTGCCTTGATATCTTTGCATACGGTGCCTACACACCCGAACTCATTGCGAGCCGTCGTGCCCAGGGTAAGGTTTCTACATATTACACCTGCTGCAGCGCCGAGTATCCCAACCTTTTCACCTTCAGCGACCCTGCCGATGCGGAGTTCATCGCCCTTGAGGCTCTGGCAAAGGACCTTGACGGTTACTTGCGTTGGGCCTATAACAGTTGGACGATAGTTCCAGAGGAGGATTCACGCTTTACTGCATGGCCTGCAGGCGATACATACGTGATTTATCCTTTCAGCATCAGTTCTGTACGTTGGGAGCGTCTTGTACAGGGTATACAGCAGTTCGAGAAGTACAAGATCCTGCTTGCCGAAGCCGAGGCAAAGGGTAATACCTCACGCGTAAAGGCTCTGAAGAAACTGCTCAAGAGCATTGATATAAGCAAGATTGCTGACGACAGCGAGAAAATCGTCAACGGCTTCCGCAACGGCTTGAACAAGATGTAATCCAACCCCAAATGCGTTCATTATCAATCAGCATACTTATGTTTCTCCTTTGCATTGCCCTGCACGGCAATGCAAAGGTTTACAAGGTCAAGGATGTGCCTATGGTGCATCTTGCCGACCGCACCCGTTATGTGAGCAATCCTGACGGCATCCTCTCGAAGAGTACAGTGGCTTCAATCGACAGCATGCTGTTCTCCCTTGAGGAGAAAACGGGCATACAGGCCCTTGTGGCAGTGCTCACAGGCATTGAGGGTGGTGACTGCTTTGATTTTGCCTATCGTCTGGGTGAGGAGAACGGTATCGGACAGGAAGGACGTGACAACGGTCTTGTTGTCCTGCTCTCCACCGATGAACGCTGCATACAGTTCGCCACGGGATATGGTCTCGAGGGTGTCCTGCCCGATGCCATATGCAAACGTATACAGCAACGTTATATGGTAGAGCACTTCGGCCATGACAATTGGGATGTCGGCATGCTTGAGGGTATGAGAGCTGTGTGCGGTCATCTTGACGGTTCAATGGAGAATGTTGCCGATGAGGATGATGGCACGGTGGCGATACTCATCTTTGTGGCCATATTTATCCTTGCCCTGCTGTTCATCTTATGGTTGGTGTGGTACACCAGCCGTTGTCCGGTGTGCAAGAAACACAAGATACAGAGTGTGGGATCCCACGTAGTGGGGCATGAAAACGGTTACTCGATAGTGCAGACAACTTACCGATGCCAGAACTGCGGGCATACATTCACGCGTACAAGCCACACGCCAAACAACAATGGCCGCGGCAGGGGTGGTGGAATGATAATCGGAAGCGGTGGCTTCGGACGCGGAGGCGGTTTCAGCGGCGGCAGCTTCGGTGGTGGAGGCTTCGGTGGCGGTGGAGCCGGTAGCCGCTTCTAAAGTAGTTCCAAATGTTCAAACAATTTAAATTGTCAATATGAAAAAATCAACAATTATCACAATCGTTGTTGTAGCGGTTATTGCCGTGTGGGCTGTATCCGGCTATAACAGTCTGGTGAAGTCCGATGAGGCGGTGAGTACAGCATGGAGTAATGTCGAGAACCAGTACCAGCGTCGTGCCGACCTTATCCCTAATCTTGTTAATACAGTAAAGGGCTATGCTGCCCACGAGAAAGAGACCCTTGATGCTGTCACTACTGCGCGTACACGTGCCACACAGGTGACAGTGAATGCCGAGGACCTTACACCCGAGAAACTCCAGGAATATCAGAAGGCACAGGGTGAGGTAGGTGCAGCTCTCGGTCGTCTGCTTGCCATAACGGAGTCTTATCCTGACCTCAAGGCAAACGAGAACTTCCGTGAACTGCAGGCGCAGCTCGAGGGTACAGAGAACCGTATCAGCGTCGAACGCCGTAACTTCAACGAGGCTGCACGCAATTACAACACCTCGATACGGACATTCCCCAAGACAATCCTCGCAAGCCTCTTCGGCTTCGAGAAACGTCCTTACTTTGAGGCAGAAGAGAGTGCTTCAAAGGCACCGGAGGTGCAGTTCTGATAGAAGTCTGATATATGCATAGAACGGGAATGGCCATGACTGTTCCCGTTTTCTGTTATAGTCTGGCTGGTTTTTGCATTCTTTTTCTTTCATTGTATTGTCATTCATGGGTATAGCGAAGAATCTCTCTTCGCGTTTTTGTGGTCTCTCATGTCCATTATATCGAATCTGCCTTTCATAAATATTGTTTATGGTGCGGTGTTTTCGCTCTAATTTCGTAAATTTGCATCAATAAACTGAATAATGGAAAAACTATGGAAATTACATCTTCAATAAAATATGTAGGCGTTGATGACCTTGATATAGATCTTTTTGAGAGCCAGTATATCGTACCCGATGGAATGGCATACAATTCTTATATAATCCTCGATGAGAAGGTGGCAATCATGGATACTGCCGACGCCCGGAAGGGTGCCGAATGGTGGGCTAATGTAGAGGAAACTCTTGCCGGCCGCGTTCCTGATTATCTTGTTGTGCATCACCTTGAACCTGACCATGCAGCGCTCATTGCCGAGGTGATGGAAAGATGGCCTACTGTAAAGATTGTGGCAACGGCAACAGCTGTGAAAATGTTGCCGCAGTTCTTTGCCGGTGTCGACTTCAGCGACCGTGTTGTGGCTGTGAAGGAGGGTGACACACTTTCTCTGGGTGCCCACACGTTGCAGTTCATTGTTGCCCCGATGATACATTGGCCCGAGGTTATGGTTTCATACGAGCAGAGCGAGAAAGTCCTCTTCTCGGCCGACGCATTCGGAAAGTTCGGCGCGTTGTGCAACGAGGGGCCGTGGGATTGTGAGGCACGCCGCTACTATATCAACATCTGCGGTAAATATGGCAATCAGGTGCAGACATTGCTCAAGAAGGCTGCTGCACTCGATATCCGGATTGTATGTCCGTTGCACGGTCCTGTACTCAAGGAGAATCTGGGGCATTATATAGGACTTTACGATACATGGAGCAAGTATGAGCCCGAGACCGAGGGTGTGCTTGTGGCATACGCCTCAATTCATGGTGGCACAGCAGTTGCGGCAGAGAAACTTGCCGAGATTCTGCGTACAAAGGGTGCTCCCAAGGTTGTTGTCACCGACCTCTCGCGTTGTGACATTGCCGAGGCTGTCGAGGATGCTTTCCGTTACAGTCACATGGCGGTGTGCGCGGCTTCGTATGATGCCGATGTCTTCCCCCCAATGCACGACTTCCTGCATCACCTCAAGATAAAGAGCTATCAGAAACGCAAGGTTGCCATCCTTGAGAACGGTTCGTGGGCGCCTACTGCAGGCCGTGTGATGCGCGCGATGCTCGAGGGTATGAAGGCCGTTGAGATAGTGGAGCCTGTGGTCACCATACGCTCACGTATGAAGGATGAGGATATCCCGGCAATGGAACTGCTTGCCGAGGCTCTGTTGGCATAGAAGTGCTTTGGAATATAGCAATACAAAAGCATGGGGAGCGCTGTTTCCCATGCTTTTTCTGTAAATTTATGCCTTTTTCTATTGATTAAATTTTTATATTTACATATATTTGTCTGGTTATAATGCAAATAAGTAAATCAAAATAATACTAACCATTAAAATTACTTAAATGAGAAAGATTTATTTTATGCTTGTCTCTTTCCTCTGTATGGCATTTGCCGTGCAGGCTGAGACTGTAACTGTGACAGACCTGTCACAGTTGAGCAACGAGAAAGTCTACACTTTGCGTAGTGCACGTGCATTCTTGATGTACAGCTCCGCAATGAAGGGACAAATCTGTTCAAGCACCGGTAAGGTTGTGGGCGATGTTACACAGGACCCCAATGATGTTAACCAGCAGTTCCGTATTGAGCAGACAAACGGCAATTATTATCTCTACAGTGTTGCCGCAGAGAAGTATGTCGATTCAAACGGAAACTATGCCGCGACAGCTACAGCTGCAATTACATTCGAGAATGTGGGAGGTGAGTATCCTTGGAAACTCCTTATCGGTGGCAACGGCATGAATTCACAGGAGCCAGGCCAGATGGATGCCGGTATTGTGGTGAACAGCTGGACCCAGACAGACCCGGGTAACTGCTACATCATTGACGAGGTAATTACAGGTGCCCAGACTTATACCATTGATGTCCTCGGTACTGACGATGCTGCTGCAGGTGTTGTTTACAATGGTGTTGAGTACAAGGATGGCGCAACATTCTCTACTGACGCTGCCGTAAAAAAAGCTCATTTCACTGCAAACGAAGTGGCTGATATGTTTGCTGTCATTTCACTTAACGGTACAACAGTATACGTAAGCTACTTTGACGCTGATACAAAGTTCTACACAATACGTAACGGTAAAGGCGGTTATGTGAGCTTGAATCCTACATACATGGGTGGCTCTTTCATGAAATTGAGCAATACAAATGCTCCACAGGACAATCAAGGTATCTGGGCATTCATAGAGCAGAGTGAAGGCGTGTACAAGGTATATAATTACTCTACAGGTCTCTCAAGGGTGTTAGGTATGGCCGGTAGCGAAGCCGGTGCACGTACAAGGATGGTTCTTCCGACAGATACAAAGTATACGACTGAGTTTGACGGTACATTCAACTTTGGCAATGGCGAGCCTTCATATATCAAGTGGAAGGGCACAGCAAGCCAGTATTGGAACGACCGCAACAGCTATCTGGCTCTCTGGAACAGTACAGGTGCGATAGGCGACACCGGAAGCAAGTTCTTCCTTGACGAGGTCGATTATGCAGACTTCCCCGATGAATATTACTATGAGGTTTCTGAAATCGGCGGTATTGCAGAGTTTTCTCCAAAGAACCCCAATACCTTGTGGTACAGGACATCGGCAGAGGCTGCGGGCGTAAGCAACCCATGGATGGAGTATGCTTTGCCATTGGGTAACGGTGAGCTCGGCTGTATGGTATTCGGCGGTGTCCACAACGAGGAGCTCCAGTTCAACGAGAAGACCCTGTGGAGCGGTCCTGCAAACACTGTAGGTGCAGGTAGCGGTAACCGTACATTCATGAACTTCGGTTCACTCATTATCCAGAACAACGACAAGGCTATCTGGGACGGTGTTACCGATTATGTACGCTATCTCGACATCGAGGAGGGTATAGCAGGCGTAGAGTTCAAGAATGCCAATGGTGCAAAGCAGGTACGCAAGTTCTTCAGCTCTGCTCCTGACCAGGCTATTGTAGGTCACTACACTGTTGATGGCGATGAGAAACTCAACCTCACATTCAAGCTCGAGCCGGGTACAGGTATCGGTGCAAATTCTGTTACATACACTGACGGTATGGCTGAGTTTACAGGTGCTATGACATCTGTTAATTATGCTGCACGTCTGCACGTCGTTGCAAGCGATGGTGCTACAATCACAAGCTCTAACAGTGGCATCACAGTAAGCAATGCTACCGAGGTAACATTCTTCCTCAAGGGCGGTACAAACTTCAACGGTGACATGGATGTTTACGACAACTACTTTACCGCAGAGACACCTGCTGACGTGAACGCCCGCATCAAGGGTGAGATTGAGGCTGCTGCAGCAAAGGATTATGCTACTCTCGAGGCTGACCATGTTGCCGACTTCACAGCTATCACAAAACGTATGACACTTGACCTTGGTCTCACAACTCCTACAGTTGATACAAAGACCCTGATCGACAACTACTATCCTAACAACAGCGCTGCAAACAGCACAAAGAACGACCACCTGTTCCTTGAGCAGCTCTACTTCCACTATGGACGTTACTTGGCTATCAGCTCAAACCGCAAGCCTATTGCTGCTCCAAACAACCTCCAGGGAATATGGAACGACAAGGGCGCCGATTCTCCATGGAACTCGGATATCCACACAAATATCAACATCCAGATGAACTATTGGCCAACAGAGATTACAAACCTCAGTGACCTCCACAAGCCATACGTGAACTTCATCATCCGTGGCGCACAGAGCGCTGGCTGGAAGGCTGTAGGTACAAAGTATAATCAGGGTCATGGCTGGAGCGTATTGACAGAGTCTTCACTCTACAACAGTATGAGTACATGGGGTGACAACTACCTCGTTGCCAACGTATGGTATACAAGCCACCTTTGGACACACTACCGTTATACTCAGGACAAGGAGTTCCTGAAGAAGGCATTCCCTGTTATGTGGAGTTGTGCAGAGTTCTGGTTCCACCGCCTCATTGAAGACCGCCGAGTGAAGGACGGTACATTCGTTGCTCCTAACGAGTACAGTGCCGAGCAGCCACTCCAGAGCGAGGATGGTACAGCTCACGCTCAGCAGATGATCAGCTACCTCTTCCAGAACCTTACAGACGCTATTGAGATTCTGGGTGTTGAGAACACAGGCCTCTCGCAGGCCGATGTGGAGAAGCTTGCTCTCTACCTCGAGAAGACCGACAAGGGCTTGCACAAGGAGGTTTATACAGGCTCATGGGGTGCAACATGCAATGGTGTTGCCAAGGGTGATACCCTTTTGCGTGAGTGGAAGTACTCGACATATACTGCGGGTGAGAGAGGTCATCGTCACATGTCACACTTGATGGCTCTGTTCCCATTGGATCAGATTACTCCTGAGAGCGACTACTTTACAGCAGCTGTAAATGCCCTCAAGCACCGTGGCGACGCTGCCACAGGTTGGTCAATGGGCTGGAAGGTTAACCTCTGGGCACGTGCACAGGACGGTGACCACGCTCACATCATCATCAAGAACGCCCTCAAGCACTCTACAACATACGGTACAGACCAGAGCCAGGGTGGTATCTACTATAACCTGTTCGACAGCCACGCTCCGTTCCAGATTGACGGTAACTTCGGTGTATGTTCAGGTATGGCCGAGATGCTCCTCCAGAGTGCTCACGGTTACGTGAATATCCTCCCAGCACTTCCCGCTGTCTGGAAGAACGGAAAGGTAACAGGCATGAAGGCTATCGGTAATTTCACAGTAGACTTCAATTGGGCTGACGGCAAGTGCCAGAAGGCAACTATCGTAAGCAACGCAGGCGCAGAGCTCAAGGTACGTTGTAAGATTGGTGCAATGGAGATTGCCAAGGCTATGATTACCGTAAACGGTGCAGAGGTTAAGGTTACTGTTGACGGGAATGGCATTGCAACCGTTCCTTGCGAGAAGGGCGATGTTGTCGAGCTCGACTTTACAACACCTTCAACAGGTATCTGCCACATTGTTGTTGACGATAAGCAGAATGAGAATGATGCAGTTTACGACCTTAGCGGCCGCCGTGTAAATGAGGTCCTTACAGGCAGAATCTACATCCAGGACGGTGTAAAGAAATTCGCGAAGTAATACTTGAGAACTTATATATGGGAAGGGGCTCTCCGTGTGGGGAGCCCCTTTTATTGTTTAACGTTTGCACCGGCTTAAGCCGGTGCAAACGTTAATAACGAAGTCAATAACCTTGGTGAAAGCTGAGACGAAAGGCTCCGCTTCGACAACGCCAACAGCAGTTAGTCGCAGGTGGCGTGGAATAGTCACGCCCTGCGGGATGCGATAAGGTGGTGTTGTCAAAGCGAAAAGGGAATAACAAAAAAAGAGAACCGTTAAAAACGATTCTCTTATGTGGGCCATCTTGGGCTTGAACCAAGGACCTCCAGATTCTGAGAACGATAAAATGATATTCTACGATAGCTTATTTTATCAATATTGATTGAATATCAAGTAGTTATAAATTTTACTATTTCTTATAAAACTCATTAAATACCCATAACTGAAACCGTTTGTTTACGCATTGTTTACGCAAAATTTGGGAGATAGATGTTACAATTAAGCTTGTTGGACAAATAACATCACCGCAAGCTAAGCTAAATAAAGTCCGTATTTTATTCAAATCTTGAAGTTGTCGCAAAAATATTATAATTTTACGACAAACATAATGTAATCGCAAGTATAGAAGACAATATTTCAACAGTAATTAAAGCAAAAGGAAGAGGAAATATCTTCTTTCCTTCTGATTTGAATTTTGTTTTTTGTATAAAATTCTAATAAATTAATATGGACTCCAAGTTAATAAAAGAACTGTATAACTTTATAAAAAAAGCAGATAAAATTCTATCTGGTAACAATAATCTTTTGAATTTGATTAGTAGTATATGGGATGTTTATCAAAAACCATCAACAGGCGAAGACAAAAGATATAAGTGTTTGGGAGATGAAATCAATAAGCATTATTTCCAAAACGATGATTGGCCAACAGATAAGCTGTACATTAATATCCTAAAAATACGGGATGATGAGGTCAGATTAATGACTTTTATTACCGGCTTAATAAATTTGCATGAAATAAGGTCGAATAAACAACTCATGGTGGAATTGGATTCTATTCTTTACCTGAATAATATGAATATTGTGGATAAGAATGGAACATTGCAAATACAAGAGAGTAATGACCAAGGAACACAAAAAGATCAAAGTGATATACCTTTTATCCTTTGTAATTCAAAGATAACATTTTATAGTACTTTTGGAGAAGAGGAGGTGCATATTCCGAATATTGATAAATGTTTTGTTGTCACTTTTAATGATGAATGGAATGATTATAACTATAAAACATGGTTCCGTATATATTATAAAAATGCAGAATCAGTCAACGAAATAGGTCGGGTAAAGATAATGAAACGTGGAGAGCTAAATACAAAGGAAACTCTCCCACAGCAGTTCACTTCTTTGGGAAAAGACTATTGTTCATTAGGCTATGAACTAGAGTATTATTCTAATATGTATAAACTATTTGAAGAAAAAGCACCACTATATTTAAATGCACTGAAAGATGTAGCTATTAACCAAAAATTGCATGACATATTTTCTATTGATATACCGGAAAATAGAGCCTTCTATACTTCACTTTTAAGAGCCAACACTTCGGAACGTGCATTAAGGGAGGGTAAATTTTATGCTCGTGGAATGAAAATAGGTGATGCCTATTCTTTTCGTATAAAATTCAAACCTCCTTATGATAACTCTGATAATGGAAAACAGGTGTATAGATTTGACTTTAACTACCAATGTCCTTCCCAAAAACGAATCATTGGGTTGATAGGTGAAAACGGAGTAGGAAAGTCTTCTTTGTTAGAGAAAATATGTAGTGGGATTGCTTATCATAAATCAGAGGAGTTTGAAGGTAATGCTCCTATTTTCAGTAAAGTAATGATGGTCAGTTATTCTCCTTTTGATATATATCCAACACATCTTGACAATTGTGCCATAGAATACAGATATAATGGACTTTTCTCTTCAGAAAATGAATTGATAAAGCATGAAAATCAAATAGCAGTTTTCAAATCAAACCTAAAAGAAATACTAAGAAGGGAACATGTGGATTCCTTGTTAGAAATATGGAGGAATATTATGAGCGAAGTAATAAAAGAAGAAGTAATAATAAGTTTCTATCATAAGAATAATGGAGAATATGAATTATGTAATGAAACAATCGACAGCTTCTGTACGTATATGAGTTCAGGCGAATCCATATTTGTATATGCATTAACGGAGATTATCGCCAACATACGATTTGATTCACTTATCATATTTGACGAACCGGAGCAACATCTGCATCCACATGCCATAATGGTTCTTTTACGAGCCATAACCAAGGTATTGACAAAATTCCAATCTTATGCTATCATCGCTACCCATTCTCCTCTTGTTGTTCGCGAATTGATGTCTGATAATGTATTGGTATTCAAGAGAACAGAAGATTCGCTATATGTTGCTAAAATAGGAATTGAATGTTTTGGCGAAGATATATCTGTACTGACAGATATTGTATTCGGAAATCTAAATGAAGACAAGACGTATGAACATATAGTAAAAGAGATTGTCAAAAGCTGTAATTATGACTATGAAAAAGCATTGAATGAGATTAGAGGTAAGCATAATGAACTAAGTCTTGATCTAAAAATGCTGGTACGTACAATTATAAATAGTAATACAAAGCTATGAGAAAATTAACACCCGTAACAGATGACCCAATCTCGTTTATAAGTTCTGTGATAAATGGGACAAAAAAACGCAAGGATGATGATAACTGTGATGAAGGACATAAGTTCAAAGATCGATGCAATGCTCAAATTATTGCACATAAGAAGTATATAGAAAAATACAAAACAGAGTTCGCTAAGGATACTCTAGAAAACCTTCTAGGATGGCATCCTAATCTTACAAGTACAGAAAAGGAAGAGTTGAAAAGCCTCTATTCGTATAATAGGAATCCAATAAAAAAACTAAGGAATCAAGTTCTAACAGAAAGGGGTTATTTAAATGAATTTTGTCCATTATGTGGTGTAAATCTTGTTAATACCATGGATCATTATATTCCACAGGAAAAATATCCCCTTTTCGTTGTACATCCGCTTAATTTGATACCCAGTTGTTCTCAGTGTAATGAAAGAAAGAGTGACACGATACTGGAAAATGGAACACGAAAATTCTGGAATGCTTATTTGGATATCCCTCCAGAAGATCAATACTTGAAATGTGATGTTAAGGCAGGATTGGACGGAATTGTAGACGTAGATTTTCGATTAGAGCAAGGGAAAATACCAGATAAACAATTTCGTCTTTTGGAGAATACAATGGGAGATAACGGACAAAAGGTACTTTCTGTATATAAAGCAGCTAGTGGGAAAATCATCATGAATTTCATAAGAACCGTTGTGAAGTATGTAAAGAACAATTCTTCAAAGAAAACATTTGGCGATTGTCTTAAGGACGTGAGCAATATGATAGAGGATGGTTTTGAAGCGAATGATTGTGAATATGTGATAAAACAGGCATTAATAAACTCCCCTATATTTCACAATAATTTGAAAGAAATACTTACAAAGGAAAATGTATCTTTCGTTGAATGATAATGTAACTCAGAATATGATTATCGTATATAATGCTATATTTAGCCAATTATTTTGTAATTTTGCATAAGACTTCAATATGTAATGATGAAATTAAACTGAATAAAAACAGTATTGGTAGAGAAAGACTTATCCCAAAAATGGCTTTCTGAACAGATAGGGAAAAGTTTTAGTACAACAAATGCCTATTGTTGCAATCGTCAACAACCCAATTTAGAGACTTTGTATAAAATAGCCCAACTACTTTCGGTTGAACTGAAAGAGCTGATTGTAGATAACCTTGGTGATAGCCCATTACAAAAAAAAGAGAACCGTTAAAAACGATTCTCTTATGTGGGCCATCTTGGGCTTGAA
>CALCEC010000007.1 GCA_937900095.1 uncultured Bacteroidales bacterium
GGACCTTTTGCTTACTTTTCAGTCATGAAAAGTAAGTGACAGAACGACAACAAAACGAATATACGACAACTGACTAAGGGTAAAATAACCCAAGGAATAACAACTATATTATACCAATGTTCATTTCCCAAATCCACACAAACACCACCTAATTGATTTTAATGAACATTAAAGTAGAAATTTTGAACATATTATTCTGAAAATTATTCATATTTTTGTCTTTTGATATTAATAAATACTCTAATTAATGAAAAAACTGCTCATAACACTGCTTATAATGCTTATGCTGCCTTCGCTGCTCTGCGCACAGAAGGTGGGCCTTGTCATGAGCGGTGGCGGAGCAAAAGGACTCGCTCACATAGGTGTAATAAAGGCTCTTGAAGAGGAGAACATACCCATTGACTATGCTACCGGAACATCTATGGGTGCAATAGTCGCGGCACTCTACGCAATGGGCTACTCTCCCGACGAGATGATTGCCACAATGAAAAGCGAAGATTTCCAAAGATGGTATACAGGAACGATGGACCGCAAGTATATGTTCTACTTCAAGCAGAACAGGCAGGTTCCTGATATGCTTGACATACACTTTGACCTCAAGGATTCATTATATATACTGAAGCCATCGGTGAACCTTATTAACCCCACTCCCATGAATATGGGCTTTCTTGAGACTTTTGCAGGTGCAAATGCTGCATGCAGGAGCAACTTCGACAGTCTGATGATTCCTTTCCGATGTGTAGCATCTGACGTACACAAGAAAAGACAGGTAATTTTTTCTGAAGGTGACCTTGGTGATGCCGTACGCGCATCGATGAGCTATCCATTCTTCTTCAAACCGATTAAGAAAGACGGTGTGTTACTGTACGACGGCGGACTCTACAACAACTTCCCTCACGATGTGATGAGGAAAGACTTCAACCCGGACTTCATGATTGGCGTTGTGGTCAGTGAAAACCCTGCAGAGCCCAACGAACGCGATATCATGAGCCAGGTGGAGAACATGATTATAAACCGCAGCAACGACAAGCTTACACACGATGACGGCATACAGTTCGATCTTGACATCAAAGGAGTGAACCTGCTTGACTTCCATAAGATTGACCAGATAGTTGAAGTTGGATACACGCATACCATGGAGCAAATAGATTCCATCAAAGGACGCGTCAGCAGACGCCAGGACAGCACTATGCTCGCCCAAAGCCGCAAGAGGTTCAAAGAGCGTATCCCCGAGTTTCGGTTCAACAAGGTCATTGTAAACGGTGTCACCGACGAACAGGCAAAGTCAATTGCCAACGAATTCTACAAATTCGGTGACGAATTCACGCTCGAGGATTGCAAGAAGGGTTATTACAGTCTCATGTCGGGAAACAACATCGAATCCATTATACCCCACGCGGTGTATAACGAGGCTGACAGCGCATACACGCTACATGTGGATGCAACAATAAACCCACCATTCACACTTAAGATGGGCGGTAGTGTGGCAACAAATATATCCAACCAGCTATACTTCGGACTGCACTACCGCAACCTCGACAACCATGCAAAAGAGTTCATCATCGACGGACAGTTCGGAAAGGTGTATAACAACATCCAGCTTTCGGGGAGGGTGGATTTCTTGAGCAAACTGCCGATATCAATGAGATTCATCGGTTCATACTCTACGGTCGACTACTACAATATGAAATATCCGTTCTCTAAAGAGAACTCAATGGCACTCAACCACCAGCGCGAAATGTTCGTCAAGATAAAGTTCATGCTTCCGTTCCTCAGCCACCGCAGAGCCATCTTCAGCATAGGCTATGCCGACATCAAGGACGAATATATGCCGTCTAACATCCTTGACCTGAACACACCCACTTTTGACAGGAACAAGATGCTGCTGTACAACGCAGCAGTCAAATTCGAGGGTAACACCCTCAATGCAAAGGTGTTCCCCACATCAGGTATGTATGAAATATTATCGGCACAGTTTGTCAGTGGAAAAGAAAAGTACAGTGGCATAACCAAGCTACCCACCAATGAAATGAGACAATCTTGGCTGCAAATCAACTATATACGCCGTGACCATTTCAACATCAGCAGCAAACTGACCCTTGCTACATACGCACAGATGTTCTACTCTACCCGCAGACTGTCCCACACATACCAGTCAACGATGATGCAGGCAGGCTCATTCACCCCAACGATGAACAGTCTCTTCAACTATGATCCTATGTTCCGTGCCAATCAGTTCGTGGCCGGCGGTTTGACACCTATTATAAAACTGAACAGTTTCTTGCAGATACGCCCCAGTTTCTATGCCTTTGTCCCCTACCGTATAATAAAGGAGAATAGCGACGGGACGGCAAGTTATGGAAAAAGAAGATTCAACGACTTCCAGTACATAGGAGACTTCACTGTTGCCGCACAATTCTCAAGCCTTGCCGTCAGTGCCTTCGCGAACTACTACAGTTCGCACAAAAACAGTGTTGATTTTGGAATCACACTCGGGTGGTTTATGTTCAACGAGAGGTTTTTTGAGTAAAAAACAAGAAAATCTTCACTTTTTCAAAAAAAAATCACCAAAAGCTTTGCACGTTTAAAAAAAAGCAGTACCTTTGCACACGTCAAACGACAACAACTACAAACGGTCTCGTAGCTCAACTGAATAGAGCATCTGACTACGGATCAGAAGGTTACAGGTTTGAA
>CALCEC010000008.1 GCA_937900095.1 uncultured Bacteroidales bacterium
CCCCTGAATTTCTTTAGGGGAGCTCCGCAAGGCGGTGAGGGGTATAAAAAGCGTGCCTGCATGTTTTTCTTTATGGCGCGCGACCCTAAAGACCCCGGAGTTCCCGCGCGCCCCGTCTAAAATAAATTTTCAAAAAAATCAATCTTTTTTGTAATGTTTTTCTTTTTTAAGCGTCATATAAATAGAAGTTGCTTCTTTTACAATTGGTGTTTAATCCTAACTGACCTTTTGGATAATGAAAAATATGAAAACATTACGTTCTGCACTTTTACTCTTGATTGCTTCGTTTGCGGTATCTTTCAATGCATTGGCCTCTGACGATGGTCATAAGAGATACTGTTCTCAACTGAAAGAGAAACTTGGTATTGTGCTTACAGCACCGGCTGACGCCTTTGAATTCCTGCCTGAATCTTCTGCTCTTGCTGCTCCCCCTGTTATCGCTTTTGGTGACAGTCATCCTGGTTTGGGCCCTGCAGGGTTCTTAGTCGGTCCTACAGTGAAACTCAACAAGAGCTGTTCGGTGGTGATGATGGATATTGAGATGCAGGGGAAGCCCCGTCCTGCGCACATGCCTGCTCCTCGCGACTACACTTTTGCGCATACTGCTGCCTGGATGCTGAATAACTGTGGCGAACCTTGGGCTTACTTCTACATATACAATATCCGCGGTGTGCGTAATGAGGATGCTGTTGAGCCTTCCCCCGAGGAGTTGCGTGTCATGCAGGAGAAGGTGGATGCCTTAAGAGCAAAATATGAGCGTTGCATTGAGGATGGCGAGATGATTGAAAAGATGAATTGTGACCGTGCCTTCATTGTACGTATTCCTGATATTGAAAAAATTGGCAAGAACCCTGAATTTGCGGGGTTATTGCCCCAAGGGTATATTGAGGCTCTGAAATCCAATGCTACACAGTGCTATGGTGTCGAGTTTTACCGGAAAGCCAACTACTGGCCGCTGAAGATGCTGTTTTTTATCAATGCTGACGAAATTTCCATTGATGAATGCGTGGCAGATATGGCGGAATATATTAAATTTGAGGATATTGATTTTGAATAATAAATAATGCATAATATGAAAAGGTCTGTTTTTTCTTTGCTGGCGCTTTTGCTGCCTTGTCTGGCGCTTGCGCATGATTTTATTGTAGATGGTATATGTTATAACATAACCTCAGAAGCGGATAAGACTTGTGAGGTGACATTCAATAGTGATGAAAAGGCGAAGAATGTATACCGTCATTATTACAAAGATGTTGTCTTTGTACCAGAGAAGGTCAATTATGGCGGTAAGGAGTATACCGTTATTGCTATCGGAGAGAGGGCTTTTGAAATGAATGAGGATTTGTTGTCTGTGGTTATGCCAAAGACAATAGTATCAATTGGACACGATGCGTTTGCAAATTGCCCGAAATTAAAGAGCCTGACAATTCCTGAGAATGTAAGGGATTTACAAAACTTTTCGTTTCGTGGATTGCCATCGTTGGAGAGCCTGGTCGTGGATGAGAAAAATGAGTTCTTTGACAGTCGTGAAGGATGTAATGCTATTATAAAGACTCATTCCAACGCTCTGTATGTGGGTTGCAAGAATACCGTTATTCCTGATGGAGTAAAGGCTATTGCCAATGGTGCTTTCATGACTTGCTTTGGTGAACGAGAGATAGAGCCTTTTGAGATTACTGTCCCGAAGAGCGTTGAGGTCATTGATCATCAGGCATTCGCAGGCTGTTTATCTCTTAAGGCTGTTCATTTCTCTGAGGGACTGAAAACAATTGGTGGCAGTGCATTCATTGGAACGCCAATCAAGCGTGTTGTCATTCCTGCTTCTGTTACAGAAATTGATCCCGGAGCTTTCGCTGCGTGTGATTCATTGAAGGTCATAAAGGTTAAAAGGGGCAACAAAGTATATGACAGCCGTAAGGGGTGCAATGCAATCATTGAAAGTGAAACGGGTAGGCTGATTGTTAGCTGCACTGCAACAGAAATTCCGGAGGGTGTGAAAATAATTGCTACCAATGCTTTTGTGAAAAGTGCAATAAAAGAAGTGAAATTCCCATCTTCTCTTGAATTGATTGAATTTTCTGCTTTTTGGGATTGCTGGGAACTTAAGAAAATTGTTGTCCCGGGAAATGTGAAGGTGATAGAGAGTGCAGCTTTCAGCTATTGTAGCATTGAGGAAGTTATAATAGAAGATGGAGTGGAAAAAATCGGAAGCGGAGCTTTCTCCGATTGCAAAAAGCTTAAAAACGTTACTTTGCCGATCTCACTTGAGAATAGAGGGGATTATCGTTTCGAATCTTTGTTCAATGGTTGCCGCGAGCTTGAAAGGGTGAGACTTGGCAATGATAATGAGACCTACTATTGTAACGGAAACGTGTTGCTTGAAAAGGAGACACGGACAGTCATAGACGGATGGGGAATCGACAATTGTTATGTAGGTAACGGATATGTACGTTGGAAAGCAAAGAAGATTGGCCAGGGGGCTTTTATGGGACACGAATTGTTGGCAAAGGTGATACTCCCCGAGACATTGGAGGAGATTGAAGCACGTGCGTTCTACAACTGTAAATCTTTACGTCTCATCGAGTGCAAAGCCCTGGTTCCTCCGGTGCTTGGTGAAGATGTGTTTACAGTACACATACATGACAACACGCTTCCATTGCAGGAGAGAACCGTGGTTGTTGTTCCAAAAGGTTCACTTGAGGCCTACAGGAACGCTCCCGGGTGGAAGGAGTTCAAACATATAAGAGAGAAAGAGTTTTTATATTAAATCAAGGATAAAATGAAAAGGAATATTCTTGTTTGCCTGTTGGCGCTGTTGCTGCCTTGCCTGGCAGTCGCCCATGACTTTGAGGTCGATGGCATCTATTACAATATTACGTCCGAGGAGAATAATATGGTTGAGGTAACTTATCCTGCTGATAAGAAAGGCTTCTACAAGGATGTTGTCTTTATTCCCGAGAAGGTGAGCTATGGCGGCAAGGAGTACACTGTAACGGCTATCGGAGAGAGAGCTTTTGAATACAATTATGAACTGCTCTCTGTTGTTATGCCTAACACAATTCGTTCAATCAAGGAGTTTGCATTTAACGGGTGCATTAATCTGAAGAGCCTTACAATATCTTCGGAGGTAAGTGAAATAGGTGATTACGCTTTTATGGGATTACGTTCTCTGGAACATCTGGCAGTAGACTGTCATAACAAGACTTTTGATAGCCGAGGAGATTGCAATGCCATCATAAGGACAATGACAAACACGTTGCTTGTGGGATGCAAGGCGACTGTAATTCCGGACGGTGTTGAGGTTATTGCCGGTAATGCTTTTATAAGTTGTCAGGATTCCTCAATAGAACCTTTTGAGTTGAATTTTCCACCAAGTGTGGAGATTATTGAGCCTTTTGCTTTCAATTGTTGTTATCCGCTGTCTGCAGTTACTTTCTCTGAAGGGTTGAGACGGATTGGGCGTTGGGCGTTCATTGGAACCTCAATCGAGTGTCTGGAGATACCTGCATCTGTAACCGAAATCGATGAGCAAGCTTTTATATCGTGCGATTCCTTGAAGGTAATCAAGGTAAAGAAAGGCAACAAGGTCTATGACAGCCGTAAGGGATGCAATGCAATCATTGAGAGTGCGACAGGCTGTCTATTGCTAGGGTGCGAGGGAACGACGATTGTTCCTGAAGGAGTAAAGGTAATATCAAGTTGCGCCTTTTACGGTAGTAAAATAAAGAAGATAAAGTTGCCTTCATCCCTTGAAACAATTGAGAGAAGTGCTTTTGTGTGTTGTAAGGAACTCAAGAAGCTGGTTATTCCCGGTAGTGTGAGGAAAATCCATTACGAAATCCTTATGGATAGTGGAGTTGAAGAACTTGTAGTGGAGAATGGCGTGGAAAATATTCCTCAAAGTGCTTTCTATGGGTGTCAGAAACTGAGGTATGTCTCTCTTCCTGAATCTCTCAAGGAGTTCGGCCGTTATGGTGCAGTATTCGTTGACTGCCCCGAACTTGTGAGGGTTGATGTAGACAAGGACAACGAATATTATTACAGCAACGGGCAGGTGCTTGTTGACAAAAGGACAAAAACTATTGTCGATGGCTGGGGTACAGAAATCTGTAATGCGGCAGACTTTCCCAAAGAACTGCTTCCTACGAAAATTGGCAATAATGCTTTCAGGAAGCATAGTCTGCTGAGGTATGTGATATTGCCCGCGACAATAGAGTCGGTAGGTGACGGCGCCTTTTCTGGTTGCAAGAGCCTTCGTCAGCTGAATTGTCACGCAGTAGTCCCGCCGGTTTTGGGGAAAGACGTTTTTAAGCTTGATGAAGTCAATGGTATTGTACTTACTCCTTTGCAAGAACAGTTGAACTTGCTTGTCCCCGAAGCCTCAGTCGAGGCATACAAGAATGCTCTCGGTTGGAAAGATTTCAAGGCTATAATTGATATAAGATAAACACTGAAAAACTCAATGACTGCTGAACAGTTCAAGAAACGTTTCGTATGTATATATCCCAAGCTCTTCGCTGTTGCCATGGCTAACATAGGCAACAGTGAGGATGCCAAGGATGTCATGCAGTCATTGTACCTGAAACTCTGGGAGAGGCGTGATGAATTGGCGGGGGTTGACAATGATATCGGCTATTGCAGGGTGATGCTGCTTAACATCTGCCGCAGCAGGTGGCGTTCAAAGGCGTTGGAGCCAGAATGGGCTGCTGAAGAGGAGGTGAATGTTGTTGATGATGTAATGGCGCAGGGCATCGAGGCCGATGATATAAAGGAAAAAGTGGAACGGTTCGTTGCCCGGTTGCCCGAGAAGCAAAGACGGATAATGACAATGCGTATGCAGGGGGCAACGACGGATGAGATAATTGAGGCTACAGGATTGAGTGTCGATAATGTCCGCACGATACTCTCGCGGACAAGACAACTGATAAGGGAATTTTATAACAGGTTAAACAGATAGCATTATGGATTACAAGGTTTTGAAAGAAAAATTCTTCCTGGGCACATCGACCCGTGAGGAGGAAGAGGAACTCCGTCGCTATCTGATGGGCGATGACCTGCCGGCAGAGGCTTTGGAGGATAAGGAACTGTTGCTGGCGATGCTGCAGCCTGCCGAGTTCGATTGCAGTGAGGCAATGGAAGAGGTGTCTGCTATGATTGACGGGCTTGCGGCGCAGGAGACAGCTACCTTCCAAAAACGTCCGTTGCGCAGGGTGGTGCGCTATCTCTATCCGGCTGTGGCTGTAGCCGCGGTGTTGGCACTCTTTTTCATGGTTGTACCTTATTCCGACAATGGTGTGGTGCAGGGTAATGCCACGGACGGTGCCGGAGAAATAGTGGTTATCAATGTGAGTGAGCCGCCCGTGCACGTCATAGGAGATGACTCCTTTGTGCTCAGCGAACCTGATTTGATCCCGGTGTTATCGCCCGAGGTAGAAAAGAAAGAGCCTGATGTTGAAGAGCCTCTATTGGCTGATGATGTGACAGAGAAGGCGGTTAAACCTGCACTTGACAAGGTGCATGAACCCGTCGTCCAGCGTACCGGCAACCTTGAAGCCGAGCCCGAGCTTCTTGCTGCCTTGTCTGGAAAGGAGGCTGCAAAGGAGGTGCAACCCGATAAGCTTCTTATAGGGAAAAGGGCCGGTTATCTTCCTCCGGAACGCGTGGAGAGTATTGGGGACAATATGTCAACGGCGGCAACATCAGGCGATGATACTTACACCGACCCGCAAGATGCCATAAAGCACATTGATGCTCTGTTTGCAATATTCTCTGATGCTGCTTCTGGCGGTGTCGAGGAGCAGAGGAAGCACTTCAAGCGGTTTGTGGCTTTGAATGATAAATAAGAAAATATTTTTTAGAAATTTAAACAGCTTCTTAAACAGCTTATAATCATATGAGAACTAAATTATTGATGATTCTATTTCTCTGCCTGCCCCTGAGCCTGACTGCAAGCAATGCCGGGGATAATGGCTATGATGACATAGACGGGTTCTTCGGTTATTGCAGCAGACTGAAATCACCCGGGCTGCGCTATACATACATATCGAGTCAGATGATAAAGAGGGTATCTGCTCTGCCTATGGGTGATTTTGACCTGAAACCGATAAGCGACAAGATTGATTTTGTGCAGAGTGTATATGTGGTCACGGAGTTCGACTCTTCAAAGGAGTGTGCACTCAAGGCCGAGGCACTGCCGCAGGCTGCTGTCGAGAACGGTTTTGAGCGTGTGATATCCTTCAACAGGGATGGCTCCCACACAAATATCCTCATGAAAAGCGGTGAAGGAGGTTTCAATGCCATGCTTATGGTAAATGTCTTGTATGATGACAAAGGGGAGCTGGAGCTTGTCGTTGCCGCGTTTATTGGAGGTGTCTTCTCGGATGATGAGATACTCACGCTAATGAAGTTTTGAGCTATGAAATCTATTATATGAATATGAGAAAAATAATTATATCGGTATTGTTGCTGCTGCCAATGGCAGTGCTTGCGCAGAAGTTTACGGAGTATGACCGCAGGGTCTTCAATGAGGGGCAGTTTCTCAGGCGAGGTGATGTAGAGCTTGCACCCGATGATGTCCGTTGGGACCCTATCAACCCTCTGAAGTTGTACAGTATAAACAACAAGGGTGACGAGACCATTGTGATATTCTCATACTCGATACATTCTGACTCCCAGTGGGTTACTTTCAGCAAGGGTATATATATTGAGGATGATGATAGCGGTGACGTTTATAAGGTACGTGGTTATATGGACGGGCTCACAATGGACCGTCTGCTCATCATAAAAGGTTGCCGGGGTGAGAATGTGCTTGTGCCGTTGCGTTTCCCTAAACTGAAACGTAAGGTAAAGAGCATAACTATCCACAGCCCCGGGCACGAGGATGATATTAAACCAACGAACAGCAAAGGCGACAAGAATCCGGTTCTCGCTTCCAAGGTAAAGGTGAAGAAGTACAAGGATAAGCATAGGTTGCGTGAAGTGTTCAAGTGAACTAAAATGAAGAGGCAACCTAAAAATAGCTCTTTTTATCCAACCTCCCTACAAACGTGGGTGACCCATTTCACTTTTGGGTC
>CALCEC010000009.1 GCA_937900095.1 uncultured Bacteroidales bacterium
AATGTTTTGTCTGTGTTAAAAAGATATTCCCCCTATAGTTTGCAGGTGAACCGTTCAATTGACAACGCTTGCTTTTCGCATCCCGCCCGGCACCACTGTCGCGGTGCTGCGTGCGACTATTGCTGCAATCATTGTCGATTAACGTCGCTTCGCTTTGTTAATTCCCGTAGGCGCTACTTCGGTTAGGACTCTATGAGGTCCTAATTTTTTTGCCTTATTTTGAATTCCAGAAATCAAGATATTGTTTCGCGACCTTCTCTGGATTATGGTGCTTCTCTATGAATTCGATGCTTTCTGTTTGCATTCTTGCCACCTTGTCCTTGTTTTTAATCAGCCGTTCGAGTTGTCTGTATACATCCTCTTCGTCGGGTATAACGTTGACCATCGGTCTAAGTGTTTTCTCGTTCAGTATTTCGTAGCATTCTTCCTCGGCACCGCCTACAACAATCTTGCCTTTTGACATTGCCAGTAGGGCGTTCATGCCTGGCGAGTAGCCGTAAAGTTGGTCAAGCAGTATGTCGCAGTTGTTGACCATAGTTGTATATTGTTCGAAAGGTATGTTCTCGGCCTTGATTATCTCGCACTCTTCGGGGTAGTCTGCCGCAACGCGTTCAAGGGCGCGGAGCATGATATCTGTGCCTTTGTATATGTTGCGGCTTTTGTTTATGCCTATGAAGAATCGGATTCTCCGTTTCCCGTCATGAGGCTTTGATGCTTCTTCACGGTCACTGTATATCGGGAATGGGATATATGTGAGCTTGTCTTGGTACTCTTCTTTATAGGCTGTGTGGTATTCGTACATTCCTGCAATGATACCATTACAACTGTCGGCAATCTCTTTGTTAAGTTTCTCTTTTGCCGTTCCTTGCCAGTCTGCAACCTGTTCTTTGGTGTAATCGTTGAGAATCTCCATGTCGCCAATGTTGAAGTCGGAGTATCGGAATATATGTGGTCTGCGCTTGCAGGCGTTGACCCAAAATGTATCCATACCGAATGCCCCTAAGAAGATTTTGTTGTTGTGTCTCTTGAGGTAACGGTATATCGGGGCTATGCGTTCAGCCTTGAGTTCTAGGAACATGGGGTTTATGAGTTGTACTACATCGTATCTGCGCAGCCTTGGCAACAGGGCGTACGTCTTTAAAAGATATTTTACTCCACCCGTCTTGGTGTATTTGCGCACGAGCGAGATGTCCCGCTTGTAGTCTTTCCAGAAGTCTCCGTTGCTGACGACACATACTGTGTGTCCCAATGAACGCAGTCCTTCTGCCAAGGTCCAATGGACATTGCTGTATTCTCCAATAAGTAGTATCTTCATCGCTTTGCCGGTTTCTTTCTGGGTACAATAAGTCTCAATATCTTCATTCCTGTCCTGTTGTTTGCCAGTAAACGGAAAACTATGTATTTGAAAGAGTAGTTTGCTTTTGCCAAAGGGAAGAGTCCCATGGGCTTGAGACGTGACATGCATTCGTCATATATCTCGTTGGCACTTCTGTTGTCGAACAAAAGATTGAGGATGACGTCGACGCATAGCATGCGTAGCTTGTGGGTGATTCCGTCGGTCTGTATCGTGTTTGCGTATGCGGCGTGTTGGTGTGCGTATGCGGCTATGTGTTCTATTATGGTGAACATGTTTTCAATGCGCCTGTTTTCGAATTCCTTTGAGCGGTTCGCGGTTGTCGAGCCTTCTCTGATGCGGTAGCAGTATGGTTGGGCGTCGCTGACAACGAGTGTCTGTGCGTGGTAGTGCAGGATGGTGTTGAACTCTTCGTCTTCGTGAAAGAGCCGTTCCGGGAACCGGATGTTGTTCTCAACAACCAGACTCTTGAGAAAGAAATAGGTGCACGGGCTGCCGCTGAGGTTGTTGTCCCTCATGAAGATTGCCCCACTGATGGTGTTGCTGAACTTTACTGTGCGAGGCCTGGTGGTCTCGGGGTTGTCATCTGTCTTGACCTTATATCCGAAACGTAAAATCTGCGGTCTTTCTGTTTCCATCATTGCAAGACACTGTGTTAATTGCCCGTTCGGTAGCAGGTAATCGTCAGCGTCTATGAACTGTATGTACTTTCCGCGTGCTTCGTCAATGCCTTTGTTGCGGGCGTGTCCCGGTCCTCCATGGTCGCTGTTGATGAGTGTGATATTGTATCCCGGGTATTCATCTTTTATCCATGACGGCTGTTCCAGTGAACCGTCGTCCACAATGATGACTTCGTATTCCTCGTCGGGGATGGATTGCCCTATGATGCTGTCAATGCATCGTTTGAGCATTTTCTTAGGTATGTTGTAGTGCGGAATTACTATGGAGAGCAGCATTTTCAATTCAATTTCTTGCGGAAAAATGAGAGTAGGAGACTGTGGATGTTCGCTCCAAAAATCGCAAATGGTGTGTATTTGAACTTGTGTGCGATAGGTAAATCCATCTTGTATAATGTGTCGATCTTTATCCTTTTGTTCTTTAAGAGGGCAACGGCTTTCTTGAATTCCCCCTTGTCGTAGTCATGGCAACGGCGCAGGTCTGTAATGTCATCGATACAGCGCAGAAGAATCCTGTCGGCTTCTTCTTTAAGTCCATTTATGACTGAAACTTTGTCATGTATTGTTGCCAGGTTACGGAATAGGAAGAAGTATGACTTGAAAGAGTGGCTGTTGCTTATGCTTTCGTTGTTGTCATAGTAATAATAGAAACCGCAGTCGGAATAGAACACATTCTCGCTGCTGCTGAAAAGAATAGGTGTAATAAGTGTGTCCTCGAATACTTCTCCCTCGGGGTATCGTACAAACATGAACATGTCAGCACGGTATATCTTGTTGCACGCATAGCAGTGTTCGTATCCCCTGCGCTTGATCCAGTCTTTGAAAATATTCTCGTTTCCGGAAACTTTTTCAGGTTTGAAAGATATTATGTTGCTTTGTGGTGATTCGTAGTGTGAGATTATCGGATATTCCAAAATGTCGATGTCCGGATTGGACAACAGGATGTGCATGTTGTAATAGTATGTTCCTGATGCTACTGCATCGTCGCCGTCGACAAAGGTTATATATTCTCCTTGGGCAACAGCTATGCCGGCATTGCGTGCCGATGAAAGTCCACCGTTCTTCTTGTGTATGACCTTTACCTTGTCACATTCCTGGGCGTAGCGGTCACAAATGGCTCCGCTGTTGTCGGGAGAGCCATCATCAACAAGGATAAGCTCGTAGTCGGTGTATGTCTGTTGCAGGATGCTTTCGATGCATCGCTGCAGGTATCGCCTGACTTTATATACCGGGACTATTATGCTTAATTTCATTTCTTTCTGTCTTTTTTTCGCGCGTTGGCGCAAATATAGCAACAAATGAGCGAGATAAGCAAAGTTTACTTTGACATTTCGCTGCGGGTGCAGTCTATATTCGCGGTTTACTGCAAATATACGAAATAACTGCAAAAACTGCTTATAAAACTTTCAAAAAGCTTTCAAAAAATATATCTTGCACTTTTTCTTGTTATGTTTTATTGTTTAATGCTTGTTTTGTGTTCATGGGCTTCTTATATCCATGATTTTTTCGTACATTTGCATTAATCTGCAAAAAATAGGATGTGGCTCGGAAAAGTATTCAAGCACGCTTGATACTCTCCTCTCGCCTTTCACTATCTTGCAGTAAAAAGCGAAATGGCGCTGAAAGGACTATTAAATGGATAGGGGCTGTCAGAACAAGGAAAAAAGAGACGGATATCAGCATACGATCAAGTATCTGGGCATTTTTGGAGGTGCCCATAGCTTTTCTATGCTCCTCAATATGCTCCGTACCAAAATTACCAGCGTGCTGTTAGGTGTCGCTGGTCAGTCTATCATTACTCTCTCTAACCGTACAATACAGATGTTCAGCGACTGTACGGGCTTAAGTCTTGCTTTCAGTGCTGTGCGCAGGATGTCCGATGCATATGAGAATAGTGATGGTACGGTAGTCGAGCATTGTGTCAAGGTGGTGCGCAGTATAGCCCTACTTACCGGATTGCTCGGTATGTTGCTGATGCTTGCCGTCACGCCTTTCATCAGTGATTGGATCTTTCGTGGCTCAAGTGACTATTATCTTGCGAAACTGCTCCTGCTTTCTCCCGTGGTCATGCTGATGGCTGTATCGAATGGTGAAATAGCTATATTGCGTGGAACAAGACGGCTCAACAAGGTCGCACTGTATTCTTTGGCTACTTCAATAATATCTTTGGTCATTTCTGTTCCGTTGTATCTTGTAGTCGGTTTAGGAGGTATCTTCCCTACAATATTTGCAACGGCATTCCTGCAGATGTGTGTACTGCTTTACTTCACTGTCCCACACTACAAGTATAAGGTATCGCCGTTCTCTTTGAGATTATTGCGAGAGGGTGTCGATATGGTTAAAATGGGAGCGGGATACATTTTCGCTTCAATACTGTCCTCTTCTGCAATGTGGCTGATATGCGCATTGTTGTCCGATTTCGGTGATGGTGAAAGTGCTGGACTTTTCAGTGCCGGATTCGTGATGATTAGCCTTCTGCCGGGTATATTGTTCGCTGCGCTTGATTCGGAGTATTATCCGCGTCTATCGGGTGTGGCGGCAAAGACGGATGTCCGCAATGCCATGGTAAATGAACAGGTCGAAGTGCAGCTTCTTGTACAGGCACCGCTGCTTATGGCATTTGTGGTTGCCATGCCGTTGTTGGTACCTCTCTTTTATGATGCAGAGTTTGTGCCGGCAATTGCAATGGCACAGTTTGCAATGTTTGGAATGTTCATGCGTACAATGACGTACCCGATATCATTCCTGCCTCTTGTCAATAATGATACCATTGTGTTTGTGATACTTGAGGGCATATATAATGTCCTTCTGGTGACTCTTGTGGTGATGGGCTTCCTGTATGACGGTTATGTTGGTGTAGGTGTAGGGATTGCTGTTGCACACACTGTAGACTTTGCTGTCGTATACGCGGTAGCCCGCTTCAGGTACGGAATGCGGCTTTCGATTGATGCGGTATGTTACTTCTTGTTGCATTTCCCTCTTTTTGTTGCAGTCATAGCTATGGCGATGTCATGTGGCAGCAGTTGGTACTATTGGCTTCTGGGAGGGATATTCGTGTTGCTCTCCATGGCTGTTTCACTTTGGATGTTCAGCCGTATGTCGGTATTGCCTGGTGTTGTGGGCAAGATAATTAAAGTGTTCAAGAGATGAGAAAAATATTTGTCATGTTGTTGTATGTCATCGCTGCAGTTTTGCCGTCAAACGCCCAGCATGATTGTGGTGGTTTCTTGTCTCCATTTGACTTCGAGCTGTTCCTGAGCGGAAACTTCGGCGAACTGCGTTCCAATCATTTCCATTCAGGGATAGATTTCAAGACCAAAGGAGTTGTGGGCAAGCCCATAAGGTGTGTGGCTGACGGTTATATATGCCGTGCAACGGTACAGCCCGGCGGTTATGGTCTGGCTCTGTATGTGCAGCATGACAATGGGTATATGACGGTATATGGGCATCTTGACCGTTTCCCGGCCGGGGTGCAGCAGAAGGTTCGCGAATATCAGTATGCCAATGAAACGTTTGCCGTTGATCTCTCTTTTGCACCTGATGAACTGAGGGTCTCAAAAGGGGAGGTGCTTGCATTTGCCGGCAATACGGGTTACTCCTTTGGACCGCATCTGCATTTTGAAGTGCGTGACTCTACCGGTAATGAACTGTATGACCCGTTGAAGTTTTATGACAAACTGCTCAAGGACAGCCGCCCGCCGGTGGCGTCTAAAATCGCGATATATCCTCTTGAGGGTTTCGGTGTTGTTGACAGTTCTGCAATATCAAGAGTCTGTTCAATTAAAAACGGGACCATCGGCGATACGCTTCAAGTGTGGGGCAGGGCTGCTTTCGGTATAAAGGCGCTTGATTATATGGACGGGACGTCAAATAATTATGGTGTCTATCATGTGGAACTTTTTGTTGATGACAGCCTGCGTTTTGAAAGCAGAATGGATAATTTTTCGTTTGCCGAGACAAGGCTCATCAATGCCTGGGCCGATTATACAAGGTATGTCAATGATGGCGAGTGGTTCCTGCGCTCATTCATCCAGAGCAATAACCCCTTGCGTGCCGTTAAGGCGGATGATGCCCGCGGAATTATAAATTTTGACGAGGAACGTCTGTATAAAGTGGAATACAGGTTGAGCGACTATCACGGAAACAGCAGTGTATACAGGTTCTGTGTACGTGGAACAAAGCAGGATATCCCGCCGTTTGCGAAAGAGGGGCACTATCTGCTGTGGTTTTTGAACAATATGTTGGAATATGATGCTTTCAGCCTGAATGTTCCTGCCGGTGAACTGTTTGACAATACTCTTTTGGAGGTGTGTATCACCGACGGTGAATATGGTGTTTCGCGCAGGTGTTCTTTCGGCAGTGAGCCGATACCTCTTTGGCATAAGGCAAAGCTCTCTTTGAAAGTGGATTCGCTTGTTGTTGACAGCTCAAAGCTATATGTAAAGCGCATAACAAAGAAAGGCGGTTATTCTGTCGGCGGAAAGTATTCCGGTGGTCTGGTCACTGCGGATGTTGCTGTCCTCGGCACTTTTGAGGTTGCAGTGGATACTGTACCTCCGCGTCTGTTGCCTGTGAGGGAGAACCGATGGATGCGCAATGGAAAAGTGGTGCTTGCGATGTCGGACAAGGAGACTTCTGTAAGGTCGTTCCGCGGAACAATTGACGGTAAATTCATCCTTTTCAAGTACAGCAGCAAGAATGGCCGTCTGGAACTTGACCTAAAGGGAGAAGGTGTTTCACGCGGTGTCCACCAATTGAGGGTTGAGGCGGTTGATGCTTGTGGAAATATAAGGGTTTATGAGAAAAAGATAAAATATTGATAAATTGAGTTATTATGAAAAAATTAGGATTTTTGTTTATGCTGTTGGTGCTTCTGGCTTCTGCCGGTGAGGCATGTACCAACTTCCTTGTCGGCAAGAAAGCTTCGGCCGACGGTTCTGTGTTTATCTCTTATAGTGCAGATAGCTACGGTATGAGTGGATTTGTGGCCCATTTCCCTGCTGCCATTCATCCCGAGGGTGCTATGCGTGAGATTTATAATTGGGATTCAGGTGACTATATCGGTTCAATTCCCGAGGCGCGAGTGACATACAATGTGCTAGGAAACATCAATGAACATCAGGTGGCTATTGCCGAGACTACTTTCGGTGGCCGTGAGGAGCTTGTGGATACAACAGGTCTCATTGACTACGGAAACCTCATTTATATTGCTCTGCAACGTTCACGTACTGCACGTGAGGCAATTGATGTGATGACATCTCTTGTTGCCGAGTATGGTTACTACAGCAGTGGCGAGAGCTTTTCTATTGCTGACCCCAATGAGGCCTGGATTCTTGAGATGATAGGTAAGGGCGGAAAGGAGAAAGGTGCAGTATGGGTTGCAATACGCATTCCCGATGATTGTATCTCTGCTCATGCAAACCAGGCACGCATCCGCAAGTTCGATATGAAAGACAAGGAGAACGTGCGTTACTCTAAGGATGTCATCAAGTTCGCCCGTAAGATGGGGTATTTCGACGGCAATGATGAGGATTTTGACTTCGCAGCAGCTTATTGCCCTGCCGATTTCGGTGGCTTGCGATATTGTGATGCCCGTGTATGGAGCTTCTTCAATATGTTCGGTGCAGAAGACATGACAAAGTATCTTGCATGGGCGTCAGGTGATGCAACAGCCGAGCCTATGCCTCTTTATATGAAGCCCAAGGCTCCTGTTTCGCTTCAGGATATGCAGCGCGGTATGCGCGACCACTATGAGGGTACTCCATTTGACGTGACAACTGATTTGGGTGCAGGTCCTTACTGCATGCCTTACCGCCCCTCTCCGTTGAGCTTCAAGGTCGATGGCAAGGAGTATTTCAATGAGCGTCCGATATCAACATTCCAGACTGCATTCACTTTTGTTGCACAATTGCGAAGTTGGTTGCCCAATGCTGTAGGTGGTGTGATGTGGTTCGGTACCGATGATGCAAATATGATTGTGTTCACTCCTGTATATTGTTGTGCGACAACCGTGCCCGACTGCTACAAGGAGCAGTATGCCGACCCTGTGGTGTTCTCTTGGAAATCATCTTTCTGGGTGTTCAACTGGGTTGCGAATATGATATATCCCAAGTATTCAATGGTTATTGATGATATGCGCGGTGTGCAGGGTGCCCTTGAAAAGAGAATCTATGAGCAGAGCAAGGAGGTTGAGGCAGAGGCTCTTGCTGTAATCAAGTCTTCACCCAAATATGCTGTCCGACTGCTTACCGATTATACATGCAGCAGTGCTGAGGAGGCGTTGAGCGAGTGGAAAGCTTTCGGTGAGAAGATCATCGTGAAGTACAACGACATGGTTGTGAAGCAGGAGAAGAACGGTAAGGTTCTGCGTGGCAAGACCGGCCTTGCGGGCAAGATTACACGCCCGGGCTATCCACAGGAGTATCTCAAGCAGATTGTGGAGCAGACTGGTGATAAATATCTTATTCCGCAAGCAAAATAATCATAGAATTGTTGTTTATCCAAATAAATGGTTATATTTGCATTCTACAGAAGACATTAACTTAATAATTAACTATAAGTATGGATCAGGAATTGATTAAAATGGTAACGGAAAAGGCTACAGAGTGGCTTTCTCCAGCTTATGACGAGGAGACACAGAAAGAGGTTAGGGCAATGTTGGATAATGAGGACAAGACTCCTCTTATCGATGCTTTCTACCGTGAGTTGGAGTTCGGTACCGGTGGCTTGCGCGGTATTATGGGTGCAGGTAGCAACCGCATGAACATATACACTGTCGGTAAGGCTACACAGGGTTTGGCGAACTATCTTAACGAGTGCTTCAAGGATTTGGAGCAGATTTCAGTTGTAGTAGGCCATGACTGCCGTAACAACAGCCGTCTCTTTGCAGAGATCTCTGCAAACATCTTCTCGGCTAACGGTATCAAGGTTTACCTCTTTGAGGACCTTCGTCCTACTCCTGAGATTTCATTTGCTATCCGTCACTTGGGTTGCCAGAGCGGTGTGAACATTACAGCCAGCCATAACCCCAAGGAGTACAACGGTTACAAGGCTTATTGGGACGACGGTGCACAGATGCTTGCTCCACACGATGTCAATACAATCAAGCATGTTGAGAGCGTGAAGGTTGAGGATATCAAGTTCCAGGGCAACCCTGCTCTCATCGAGGTTATCGGTGAGGAGGTTGACAATGTGTTCCTCGATGCAGTGAAGGGTCTTATCATTGATCCCGAGGTTATTGAGCGTCACAAGGACCTCAAGATTGTCTATACTCCTATCCACGGTTGTGGCCGCGTGCTCATCCCTGCATCATTGCGCCGTTGGGGCTTCGAGAATATCCACTGCGTAGAGGAGCAGATGGTTAAGGACGGTAACTTCCCGACTGTAGTTTCTCCTAACCCTGAGAATCCTGAGGCTATGACAATGGCCGTTGACCTTGCAAAGAAGATTGATGCAGACCTCGTCATGGCTTCTGATCCTGATGCCGACCGTCTTGCTATCGCTTGCAAGAACAAGGCAGGTGAGTGGATGATCATCAACGGTAACCAGACATGTATGATGTTCCTCTACTACATCATCACCCAGTATACAAAGTTGGGCAAGATGACCGGTAAGGAGTTCGTTGTAAAGACCATTGTTACTACAGAGGTTATCAAGAATATTGCCGAGAAGAACAATCTCAAGATGTATGACTGCTACACCGGTTTCAAGTGGATTGCCAAGGTTATCCGCGATAACGAGGGTATTGCAAAGTATATCGGTGGTGGTGAGGAGAGCTTCGGTTTCTTGGCCGAGGATTTCTGCCGCGACAAGGATGCTGTTTCTGCATGTAGCCTTATTGCAGAGGTTGCCGCTTGGGCAAAGGACAACGGCAAGAGCCTTTATGACCTTCTTATGGATATCTACGTTGAGTACGGCTTCTCTAAGGAGATTACCGTGAACGTGGTCAAGCCAGGTAAGAGCGGTGCCGATGAGATCCGTCAGATGATGGAGAACTTCCGCGCTAATCCTCTCAAGGAGATGGCAGGCGAGAAGGTTGTATGCTACAAGGACTTCAAGGCTATGAAGCAGACTGATGTTGACGGAAATGTGACAGACATCGATATGCCTGAGCCGTCAAATGTTCTCCAGTACTTCACCGAGAGCGGTCACAAGGTTTCTGTCCGTCCTTCCGGTACTGAACCGAAGATCAAGTTCTATATGGAGGCTAAGGGCAAGATGGGTTGCCGTGAGTGTTATGCTGATGCTGTGGCAAAGGCTGATGAGACAATCGCAGCAATGAAAGAGGCGATGGGTATCTGATAATACTCCTTATATATTGTATGAAAAAGCCAAGCGTGAGTCCACGCTTGGCTATTTTTATTGATCCTATGTTGTATGAAACTGGCTCACTTTCAAACTATATGGGATTTTCTTTTAATGCTGATAAAGTAACAAAGGTGTAAATACTTAATTTTGTTAATCGGGTAAGTTCGTTATATTCTCATGACCAACTTTCTCAACGATTTTCATAAATCAAATAGCCGGTACATGTATCTATTATAGTTGTCTATTATTGGCTCTGGGCAATCTATCTTTATGCCATTTTTATAGACATATTGTATTGATTTTGCATCTGATGACAGTCTTGTGCAATTATTTGTTGAAAGATATATTCTATTGTTATGACTAAAATACTCTCTACGCTTGTGCAACTTATTTTGGTTACCGTATTGTGGTTTATGAATAATATTTAGAATTATATCTGTGTTGTTTAAAATCTGTTTAAATCTTCGAATAAGAGATTTGTCATCAATTCTTATAACTACATTGTTGTCATTCGATTGGTTATTCTTTAATATATTATTTTCGCCGCATTGCAATATTAGGCAATTACAGCCTTTCACCTTGAATTGTCTTCTTGTCTCTAACTCATTTACAAAAGCTTCAGCTAGAAATCTATCGTGCTCAATGGAACTTGATGTTGCAAAAAATTGAAAAGTATGCATGTTTACAAGTTTCCCCTTCTTTATTAAGAAAGGGCTATTGATGATATCGGCATTGAGGTCTCCTAATGAGATTTGAGAAACCTCTATCAATGCTGTTGCTTTCTTGTTTTTGATAAGACTCGCCAACTTAAAAATATCATCAATGGTGTCCAATGTGTTTCCAGAGAAAACAATTAAGTCTGATGTGGAGTTATTGATAATTTCAGCTGTTATATTAACCTTATCTTTGGACTGAATTTTTAAAAAATATGATACCAGTTGTATTCTCATGATTTTATATAATTCTCTAAATCTAATTATTTCCTGATGCAAAATAATTATTTACCACACAGGAAATTTGTTGTCCTTGTAATCTGTTGATAATTAATTATGTGTGATAGTTTATGGCTTACTTTCTTTTCTCCCGGGGCACAAACTTGTGACAAGGGTTTTACAAAAATAAGTATATCAAATACAAAAAAGCGATTTTTTTGATTTTTTAAGGTATTTGTATTTGTTTGCATGTCCTGCTTGTCCGGATAACTGATAAAAGCGGTGGATGCCATGGCATCCACCGCTTATCTATGGTTGATTGCTTATGTGGCAATCATTTTTTTATCTCCGATTCCTCTTTCATGTCAACCTCGTTGCCATCCTTGTCGTAGAAATGATACTCAAGGTATGCAAGCTTCTGGTCGGCAATGACCCGTATTCCCATTCCGTAACGGAACTGCCATTTCCTGTACAGGGATATCACACCCTGGTTTATGTATGCAGCAACGTACGGATGCACGTGTAATTTAAATCTCTTGACACCGATTGTCTTTACCAGTGTCTCAATCTTACTCTCAAGTGTCTCGGTAAACAGCACCGACGGCTGAATCTTTCCTTTGCCATGGCATACCGGACAACTCTCCTCAACCTCCAGGTTTGTTGCAGGGCGCACTCTCTGGCGTGTGATCTGCATAAGACCGAACTTGCTCAAGGGCAGTATATTATGCTTTGCCCTGTCGCGGCTCATGTTCTCGGTCATCCTTTCATAAAGGGCCTGGCGGTGTTCGGCTTTGTCCATGTCAATGAAGTCAACGACAATGATACCGCCCATGTCTCTGAGCCTCAACTGGCGTGCCAGTTCGTCTGCTGCTCCTAGGTTTACCTCGAGGGCATTTTCCTCCTGGCTGCTGGCACCGTTGCGTGCCCTGTTGCCACTGTTCACGTCAATGACGTGGAGAGCCTCGGTGTGCTCAATCACAAGATAAGCTCCGCCTTTGAATGATACAATCCTTCCGAATGAGGATTTTATCTGCCTTGTTATTCCGAAGTGGTCGAATATGGGCTGCTCTCCACGATATAATTTGATTATATCAACACTTTCGGGAGCAATTACCGAAACGTATTCCCTTATTCTTTTGTACACCTCAATGTCATTCACGTGTATGCTTTCATACGAAGGGTTGAAGAGATCGCGCAACAGGGCGAGTGTCCTGTCCGACTCTTCGTGAACCATTGTAGGCGGTTTGGTGCTCTTCTGCACCTTTCCCACGAGTGCTTCCCAGTTGCTCACAAGTGAACGGAGTTCACTGTCAAGTTCTGCAACTTTCTTGCCCTCTGCTACTGTACGCACTATGATGCCGAAATTTTTCGGCTTTATGCTCTGTATTAGTTGCTTGAGGCGTGTGCGTTCCTCGGGGGACTTTATCTTTGATGATACCGATACCTTGTCCTCAAACGGGATAAGTATCAAAAATCGTCCTGCAAACGATAACTCACAGGTTAGTCTTGGTCCTTTGGTGTTTATAGGTTCCTTGGTAATCTGTACCAGAATCTCCTGCCCCGTTTGCAATGCTTCGGAAATGTTCCCCTCTTTTTTCTTCTCGGGCATAATGGATGCCTTTGCTATGGGGAAACTCTTTTTGCGGTCGCTTGTGACCTGTTTCAGGTATTTCTGAAAAGAGTAAAATTGTGGACCTAAATCAGAATAGTGCAGGAACGCTTCCTTTTCGGAACCGACATCAACAAAGCAGGCATTCAAACCGGGCATTATCTTCTTGACACGCCCGTGATATATGTTGCCTACCGAGAATGTTTCGGTCTGTTCTTCACGCTGGAACTCCACAAGTTGCTTCTCTTCGGTGATAGCTATGGATATTTCTTGTGAATGAACATCAACAATAAGTTCGCTTGTCACAATACTATTTTTAGATTTAGCCGGCCTTTTTACTTTAAGGCAAGGCCGATGACCTTTCCAATTAACACAAAAAACAAACCCGGAGTTCTGAAAACCTTTCTCGCAAGTTTGTTTTTTGTGTTTGCGCAGACTGAATTACTTACTCTTATGTCTGTTCTTTCTCAGTCTTTTCTTACGCTTGTGAGTAGACATTTTATGTCTTTTTTTCTTTTTTCCGCTTGGCATAGTTTTACAATTTATAGATTAATCACTCGTTATTTTTTTACATCGTTTACGAAAGTCTTGGCTGGCTTGAATGCCGGAATACTGTGAGCGGGAATTGTGATAGTCTTCTCCTTGTGTATGTCGCGGGCTGTCTTTTCAGCTCTGTGCTTGATTATGAAGCTACCGAATCCTCGCAAATATACTGGCTCCTTGTTTGACAAGGATGTCTTTACTACGTCCATAAATGACTCAACGGTAGTCAAAACCACTGATTTCTCAATACCGGTCTTCTTCGCAATCTCATTTACAATCTCTGCTTTTGTCATTTTTACTTACGATTTATGTTAAATGTCAATGTGTTAAATTTCGGGTTACAAATATACAGCTTTTTTTGCGATAAGCGAAATTTATGAGCTGTTTTTTATAAAAAAGATACAATTAAGGCTCAACATTATAGGTTTTGTGAGTGTCGGGAATGTTTTAGATGAATAACGGCGGATTGAGCGTGTCAGAATTCTAACATTATTCCGCTATAGGCTGTCATTGCCGGCTGGTCGTTTTTTTTTTGAAAAAGTTGTTATGGTCAATTGTTTGAATATTTATATTAAAATGTTTGACAAAGGTTTTTGAATTTCTTAACTTTGCAACGGATTATTATAATTGAATAAAGTATATGTCAGTTAATAAAGTAATTTTAATAGGTAATGTCGGCAAAGATCCTGATGTAAGGCATCTGGACCGTAATGTGGCTGTCGCAAACATGGTACTGGCTACTACAGAGCGTGCGTACACTCTGCAAAACGGAACTCAGGTACCGGAACGTACCGAATGGCACAATATCGTGCTTTGGGGCGGATTGGCAGAAGTGGCAGAGCGCTACGTCCACAAGGGTGACCGTATATATATCGAGGGTAAGATAAGGACCAATACATATGAGGACCAGAACGGTATCCGCCGGTACCGTACAGAGATACTTGCCGAGACTATGGAGATGCTCTCGTCCCGCAATGCAGGTGCTGCACCTGTCAATGACCCATCATCGGCATCAGGTGCTCCGTTTTAATTTAAAAGATTAGGCTTTGGATACATTTTTAGCTGCTTTTGCGCTGATACACTCTTTTGCACTTCCCGACTTTTATGTTACAGCTCCGTCGGCGAGTGCAATTGTTGCGCTTGTTATTGCCGTCTTCCTTTTGATGTGCTCGGCCTTTGCTTCGGGTTCAGAGATGGCATTCTTTTCATTGACACGAACCCAACTCGATGAGCTTGCGGAGTCGAAATCTGCTTCTGACAGGCGTATTATCGAACTTTTGTCCGATCCGGAAAGGTTGCTCGCTACAATATTGATAGTGAACGATTTTGTAAATGTCGGTATAGTCATGCTTCTCAACTTCTTCTTTATGGATATTCTTCATTTTGGGGAAGGTGCAGAGTGGCTTGAGTTCTTGCTTCTTACAGTGCTGCTTACTTTCCTGTTGTTGCTGTTCGGAGAGGTTATGCCCAAGATTTATTCAAAAAGCAACGTTCTCCCGTTTGCAAGATTCGTGTCGACAGGTTTCCATCTTCTGTCACGCCTCCTTTCCCCTTTCTCGTCATTGCTCGTACATTCCATGACATTTACCCAAAGGCTGGTGTCGAAAAAGAATCACTTGCTCTCTGTGGATGAACTCGAACAGGCACTTGAGCTCACCGACAACAAGGAAATCGGAGAACAGAAGAAAATGCTTGAAGGAATCATACGTTTCGGTGATGAAACTGTGAAGAATATTATGACTTCCCGTCTCAATATGGTCATGCTTGATATACATGCCCCATATTCACAAGTACTCAAGTGCGCCGAGGAGAATGCATATTCCCGTATACCGGTATATGGCAAGACTCAGGACGATATCCGTGGAGTGCTCTACATCAAGGATTTGATTCCACACCTGAACAAAAGTGATAATTTCCGTTGGCAGACTCTAATCCGTCAACCGTTCTTTGTACCGGAGACCAAAAAAGTCGATGACCTGCTTTGTGACTTCCAGACAGTAAAGGTACATATGGCTATGGTCGTTGATGAATTCGGAGGCATATCAGGCCTAATAACCCTTGAAGATATCATTGAAGAGATTGTCGGGGAAATCAACGACGAGTTCGATGAACCGGAGAAATCATATGAACAGCTTGAGGATAATGTATATCTCTTTGATGGAAGTACTATGCTGTCCGACTTCTACAGGATTGTCTCTCTTGACAGTGATGATTTTGAGGATGTAGCTGGTGAGGCTGACACTCTTGCAGGGCTGTTGCTTGAGGTCAAGGGAGAATTCCCTGCCCTCAACGAGACAATCGTGTGCAACGGTATAATGTTTGATGTCGTTGAGAAAGAGAAGCACAGAATTGTAAAAATCAAGGCGACCTTGCCTGTTCCGGGTAAAGGAAATAGCTGATATTGTTGACAATGCCACTTTACCGGGAGTATAATATTGGCCGTGTTACCGTTGCGGTGTGGAGAATAACCGAATCTTCGGAACAGCTCTCATCGCTTGTGGTACCCGAATATGCAGGAGAAGCCGCTTCTATAAGCAATGAAAGGCGACGTAAAGAGTGGCTTGCTGTACGTGCGTTGTTGACGAGGTTGTGTGGTCAGGGCGCACGTATTGTGTATGATGCGGATGGTAAGCCTTCTCTTGCAGGCGTTGAAGGTTTTATCGGTATTTCCCACACAAAAGGGTATGCTGTTTTAGGTTATTCTGCCGAAACTCCTTTTGGAGTAGATGTGGAGTTGCTCGGGAGGGATGCCTCATATGCAGCTCCACGGTTTATGGAAGAATCAGAGATTGCTATGCTTTCTCCGGATGATGCAGGCAAGGCCATGCTTGTACGCTGGTGTGTGTGCGAAGCTATGTTCAAATTGGTTGGCAATGTCGGCGGAACGTATAAGGATAATATCAGATTACGCTCTCCGCTTCCGGCGAATGACGGGACACTGGAGGTTGTCTTGAGTGGATGTAGCGGCTTGCCCGACAGCAAGTTCTTGGCCCATATAGTCGAATCCGGAGAATTGTTGGTTGTGGTCTGTGGATAATACCATGACCTGCCCCATAGTTTTGCTTTATTAATTATGTTTTGCTACTTTTGTTGATATATAGTCTGGAAATATCCGTATCAATATGTTTTGTATATGTATTATCTAAATAAGTTTTGATATGATGAATGGATTTCTTCGTGGTGTTGTGACTCTGGTAATCGGTGTATTGCTTGTTGTTATGAGCAATGCCGCAGTGGAATTGCTTATTCGCATTGCAGGGATAGCTTTTTTGTTGCCGGCTGTGGCTTCTCTTGTGAATCTGTATATATCACGTGATGAGATGAAAGGACTCCCTTCGGTGTTGATTGCCGTTGTCGATTTGGGCAGTATGGCTTTCGGAATGTGGCTGCTTGTATCTCCTTTGTCATTCCAGACGCTTTTTGTGAGAATGATGGCATTATTGCTTTTTGTTGTAGCTCTTCACCAGATATTCGTCTTGATTTCTTTGCGCCGGAAGAGTAAATTATATTGGAAAATGTGTATCCTTCCATTGATTCTTTTATCTATCGCAATATATCTCTTTTTCCAGACGCAGGCTGCGGTTTCATTAATGGCCATAGTTCTGGGAGTGTGTGCAATATCTTCTGCATTATATGATATTTTCATTGCAATTATGTTGCGCAAGGTGCGTGGGAATGATATTGTGGTCCTTCCGGAAGAGACGGACAACTCATCTGAGTTTGAGTGATGTCCTATGAATCAGTAATCGATGATTCTTTGCCGAGCGGTTTATATTCCGGCAGGTTTGTTTTTTTGTTTCAGTATCTATCCAATATCCGAGAAGGCGCAATAGGGCACCGTAACTGAGCAAATATTAGAAATCTGCCAAAGACAGAACTGAAAACCGTTGCGGCCTGATTTATAGAATCTCCCTTGATTGAAAAACTGCTGTAAATGGCCTGGATATGCCGATGCTGCTACATGAATTTACTGTACAGATGACCAATAACCGATATATACTTCTTTTTGTGAGGTACATTGAAGTAAACTTTGTATATTTGTTTTATGCGAAGTAAAGCCATGTCAGCTGAAAATAGATTTTTCCTGTTTCATCTGTGCACTTATCGCTTTTTATACTATATTTTTAATTTTGTTTAATAAAAAACGGTTTATATTGCAGTTTTTTCACAAAAAAATGACAACTTTGCAGTATGAATGAGGTATTTCAGAGTTTACTTGCCCAGATAACTACTCTTGAGGTTGTGGTTAAGGGTGTTCTGATAGGTCTTGTCGCTTCGGCGCCCATGGGACCTGTGGGCGTGTTATGTGTACAGCGTACATTGAATAAAGGACGTGCCTATGGTATTGTTACAGGTACAGGAGCTGCTTTCAGTGACATTCTCTATGCTCTGTTGACAGGTTATGGCCTCTCTTTTCTTTATGATTTCATACACAATGAGTCTGCTCTTTATTGGATGCAGCTTGTCGGAGCCATTATAATGTTCTTTTTCGGTGTGCATACTTTCCGTACAAATCCTGTCCGGAATACCCGTAATGTAAGCCACAACAAGAGCAATCTTTTACGTAACGGTATTACCGGCTTCTTTATAACCTTGTCCAATCCGTTGATAATGTTGCTTTTCCTGGCGTTGTTCACTCCAATGAACTTCATGTTGCCCGACCAGCCGATATATCAACAGTTTATAGGGTATATTTCTATATTCGGCGGCGCTATGTTGTGGTGGCTCTTCATTACTTATGTGGTGAATAAGTTGCGTACCCGTTTTGATGTCCGAGGTGTGTGGATAATTAATCGTGTGATTGGTATAGCTGTAATGTCCGGTTCTCTTATAGGGGCAATCCTCATAGCAACCGGAACCTGGTCTTTTCATTAAATACTATTTGCTTTGTTTATTTCACGTGAACTTAGGAAAAATAATATAGCAGAGTATCTGTTATATATGTGGCAGGTTGAGGATATCATCCGGGCCAATAACATGTCGTTGGACAGGATTAAGGAAGTCCTGGTAAAGCCGTATAACCTCACACCGGAGGCGGAAAATGAACTGGTGGAGTGGTACGGAAATCTCATCGAGATGATGCGTCTTGAGGATGTAAAGGAAAATGGGCATCTGCAGATAAACAACAATGTACTTATAAACCTTACCGACCTGCATCTGCGTCTGCTCAAGTCGCCGAAGATGCCGTTCTACTCGGCTGCATACTACAAGGCATTGCCCTTTATTGTCGAGTTCAGGACAAAGAGCGAGGGGCGTGGCAAGGGTGAGCTGGAGAACTGTTTCGATGCCCTGTATATGGTATGGCTCATGAAACTGCAGAAAAGGGATATCAATGAAGAGACTTTGAAGGCTACGAATGAGATAAGCCGATTTGTGTCAATGCTTTCACTCTATTTCAAGGAGGATGAGGAGGGTAAACTCAATCTGGAAGAAGAATAAAGATAATTTAGAAAGAAATTTGTATAGATGAGCGTACAGGAAGAGATTGGAAGAAGAAGAACGTTTGCGATAATTTCGCACCCTGATGCCGGTAAGACAACCCTTACCGAGAAATTGTTGCTTTTCGGTGGCCAGATCCAGGTTGCCGGAGCGGTAAAATCAAACAAGATAAAGAAAACAGCCACATCGGACTGGATGGAGATTGAGAAACAGCGTGGTATCTCTGTCACAACATCCGTTATGGAGTTCGATTATGAAGGCTACAAGATAAATATTCTCGATACTCCGGGTCACCAGGATTTTGCCGAGGATACATTCCGCACACTTACGGCAGTAGACAGTGTAATCATTGTTGTCGACAGCGCGAAGGGTGTGGAGACACAGACACGCAAGCTTATGGCAGTTTGCCGCATGCGCAACACTCCTGTGATTGTCTATGTGAACAAGATGGACCGCGAGGGACGCGATCCGTTCGAACTTCTTGATGAGCTCGAGAGTGAACTGCAGATTGCAGTGCGTCCGCTCAGCTGGCCAATAGACCAGGGAGCACGCTTCAAGGGAGTTTATAATATTTATGAGCAGAAACTTGACCTCTTCACACCAAACAAGCAGCGTGTGACCGAGAAAGTAGAGATAGATATCAATAGTGATGAACTTGACAGGAATATCGGTGAGGATCTTGCCTTGAAGCTCCGTTCCGACCTTGAGCTTGTCGACGGTGTATATCCCGAGTTCAATGTGCAGGATTATCTTGATGCCAAGGTGGCACCGGTATTCTTCGGTTCGGCTCTGAACAACTTCGGTGTCCAGGAACTTCTTGACTGCTTTGTGAAGATTGCTCCCAGTCCACGTCCTGTGCAGGCTGTGGAGCGTATGGTAAACCCCGAGGATTCCAAGTTTACCGGTTTTATCTTCAAGATTACTGCAAACATCGACCCCAATCACCGCTCATGCGTGGCGTTCTGCAAAATCTGTTCAGGAAAATTCGTGCGTAATACCCCTTACCGTCACATACGTTTGGGTAAAGACTTGCGTTTTTCTTCACCGACGCAGTTCATGGCACAGCGCAAGAGTACAATAGAGGAGGCTTACCCGGGTGATATCATCGGTTTGCCCGATACCGGAAACTTCAAGATTGGTGATACGCTTACCGAGGGTGAGATGCTCCATTTCAAAGGCTTGCCAAGCTTCTCTCCCGAGATGTTCAAATATATCGAGAATGCCGACCCCATGAAGACCAAACAGCTTGCGAAAGGTATCGACCAGCTTATGGGCGAGGGTGTGGCACAGCTCTTCGTCAATCAGCATAACGGGCGCAAGCTCATCGGAACGGTTGGTCAGCTCCAGTTCGAGGTCATACAGTATCGTCTCGAGAACGAGTACAACGCAAAGTGCCGTTGGGAGCCTGTGAACCTGTACAAGGCCTGCTGGATTGAGAGTGATGACCCTGTTGAACTTGAGAATTTCAAGAAACGCAAATACCAGTATATGGCAAAGGATATCGAGGGACGTGACGTCTTCCTGGCCGACAGCAATTATGTGCTTCAGATGGCGCAGAATGATTTCAAGTCTATCCGTTTCCACTTCACAAGTGAGTTTTAAAAGATAAGGTCATGGGAACAATTGCCGACGAAGCAAAGAAATGCGTTGAAATCATGCGCAAGGGTGGGGTAATCCTTTATCCCACAGATACCGTGTGGGGTATCGGTTGTGATGCTACCAATGTTGCTGCAGTGCAACGTGTGTTCGAGATAAAGAAACGTGCCGACAGCAAGGCTATGCTGCTGCTTGTGGACAATGCCGACCGTCTTGCACGTTATGTGGGTGATGTGCCTGCTGTGGCGTGGGACCTCATCGAGCTCACTACAAAACCGCTTACGATAATTTATGACGGGGCGCGTAATCTTGCGCCGAATCTTGTGGCAGAGGATGGCAGTGTGGGAATACGTGTCACATCGGAGCTTTTTTCCAAGGAACTGTGCTACCGTTTCCAGAAACCGGTGGTTTCAACTTCCGCAAACGTCAGTGGAGAACCAACACCGAGCAACTACAGCGAAATCTCTCCTGAGATCATCAGTGCAGTAGATTATGTGGTGAATTACAAGCAGCTTGAGAAAGGGAGTGCAAAGTCTTCAAGTATTATTAAATTGACAGGCAACGGTACTGTGACCGTTATAAGGGAGTGATGGAGAAGAATAAAAAGGATATCAGCTTGCTTGGGCGCTTCATCGAGTGGCGTGAGAAGCATATACCGCAGAACCAGTTCATTCTGTTGTTGAGTCTTGTGGTCGGTATTCTTTCTGCACTTGCTGCATATGCACTCAAGCATCTTATCCACTTTATACAGCACCTGCTGACAGGCGGGTTCGATGCCCATACGTTCAACTGGCTTTATCTTGTATATCCGGTCATCGGTATCTTGATTACAGGTCTTTTTATCCGTAAGATTGTCCGTGACGATATAAGCCATGGAGTAACGAAGGTGCTTTATGCCATATCCTGCCGTATGGGCAAGATAAGGCGTCATAATACATGGTCGTCACTGATTGCCAGTAGCATAACCATCGGCTTCGGTGGTTCTGTCGGTGCAGAGTCACCGATTGTCATGACGGGCTCTGCCATCGGTTCAAATCTGGGAAGTCTCTTCAAGATGGAGAAGAAGGTGATGATGCTCCTGATAGGCTGTGGTGCTGCCGGTGCTGTGTCTGGTATCTTCAAGGCCCCCATTGCAGGTCTTGTATTCGTGATTGAGGTGCTTATGCTCGACCTTACGATGTCATCATTGTTGCCATTGCTTATTTCAAGTGTTACAGCTGCAACGCTCTCATATATACTGATGGGTACCGAGGCTACCTTTGAGTTCCATATGGAGAATGCCTTCAGTATTGCACGTGTACCCCATGTGATGATGCTCGGTGTGGTGTGCGGTCTTGTATCATTGTACTTTACACACGTTACTGTTGCCATCGAGAGGCAGTTCAAGAAACTGAACAATCCATATGTGAAACTGGCTATCGGCGGTAGCATTCTGAGTGTGCTTATATTCCTTTTTCCGCCGCTTTACGGTGAGGGCTACGAGACAATCAACCATCTCATCAACGGTTCTTCGGAGAATATCATCCTTGAGAACTCCCTTTTCTACGGTCACGCGAAGCTGCTGTTCCTTTATATGCTGTTCATAATCCTCTTCAAGGCGGTTGCATCGACAGTTACCAACTGCGGTGGAGGATGCGGTGGTATATTTGCACCCAGTCTTTTCCTTGGGTGTGTCACGGGATATCTGTTCGCGGCATTGTGTAATATGTCAGGGATAGGCCTGCCTGTGTCCGACAAGAATTTTGCCCTTTTCGGTATGGCTGCTCTCATGTCGGGCGTGTTCCACGCTCCTTTGACAGGAGTATTTCTCATTGCTGAGCTTACCGGTGGTTATGCACTCTTCCTTCCATTGATGATTGTGTCGGTGTGTTCATACCTCACAGTCAGAATGTTCGACAGCAATAACATCTATGCAGTACGTCTTGCACAGCGTGGAGAGCTTATAACACATCATAAGGATCAGGCAGTGCTCACAATATTGAAAGTCTCCGATGTGATTGAGAAGAATTTCATGCGAGTCAGTCCCGATATGGATCTTGGACAACTGACATCGGTGGTTGCAAAGACAAAGAGAAATATCTTCCCTGTTGTGAATGCCGCCAACCGTCTGGTGGGTATCATCTATCTTGACGACATAAGGCACATGATGTTCCGTCAGGAGTTGTACCACCGTTACTCTGTTGCAACTCTCATGCGTGAGGTTACAGAGAGGCTGAGCATTGAGGAACCTATGGAGGCGGTAATGCGTAAGTTCGAGGAGAGCGGTGCATGGAACCTTCCTGTTGAGGATATCAACGGCGAGTATATCGGCTTTATCTCGAAGTCGGCTATCTTTACAGCTTATCGAAAGACTTTATTGGAATTTACATCTGATTGACAATGGAAAAACTTAGAATAGTATATCTTGGCACACCCGATTTTGCGGTGGAGCCATTGCGTCGTCTGCTTGAGAAGCAGCGTGCGTGTGCGGAGTGCGGTTATGAGATTGTGGGTGTTGTCACAATGCCCGACAAGATGATCAACAAACGTGGCAACCAGTTGCTGATGAGTCCTGTGAAGCAGTTTGCTGTAGCCGAGGGTCTGCCTGTGCTTCAACCTGAATCACTCAAGGACGAGGCTTTTCAGACAGCCTTACGCGAGTGGGGTGCCGACCTGCAGATTGTCGTCGCTTTCCGTATGCTTCCCGAGAGTGTGTGGAACATGCCACGCCTGGGAACATTCAACCTCCATGCATCGCTCTTGCCGCAGTACCGTGGTGCCGCTCCAATCAATTGGGCTATCATCAACGGTGACAAGGAAACAGGTGTAACCACATTCTTCCTTAAGCATGAGATTGATACCGGTGACGTGATTTTCCGCGACGTTGTAGCCATTGACGAGAATGACAATGCCGGAACTCTGCACGATAAGCTGATGCTTCAGGGTGGTGATACTGTCGTGCGCACAGTAGAGGCTATAATCAACGGTGAGGCAGCTGCTGTTGCCCAGACAGCGATGTATGCATGCGAGAGCGAGCTACGTCCTGCACCTAAAATCTTCCGTGATACATGCCGCATCGATTGGACAAAGAGTGTGCCACAGGTCTATGACTTTGTACGTGGCATGTCCCCTTATCCTGCTGCATGGTGTGAACTTGTAGTTCCCGATGGCAAGGAAATTGCTCTCAAGGTATATGAGGTTGCCAAGGAACTTTGCTCACACGGAAAAGAGGCCGGTACTCTTGTAACAGACGGAAAGACATACATCAAGGTTGCAGTGGATGGGGGGTATATTTCGTTGGTCGAGGTACAGCTTGCAGGCAAGAAACGTATGCCTGTTGCGGATTTGCTACGCGGTTTCCAGGTGGAACTGTCGGCTGTCAAATAATACATTCAGTCACATCAGATAAGATAAACAGCCCCTTGACGGTTTTAGTCAAGGGGCTGTTTATCTTATCTTTGCTTCAATTCCGGACTGTTCCGTAGCCTTCAATGTCAGTAGCAGTCAGGCAGGTCAAAGGCCGGTACAAGAGCGTCAAGCTGTTCATCTGTCATACCGATAGGTTCAAATCCGGCCCAACGTGCATTGAAATATATCTGTGCCGACTTACTCATAGTGTCAATGGCATCGAAGCAGTCGATAATGTCATCCCCAACAGCAAGTACACCGTGTTTCTCCCACAACAACATATCGTGTGTGCGCAACTGCTCTATAGTCAACCGGGCAAGTTCAAGTGTTCCTGGTATTGCGTATGGTACTACACCGATGCCTTTTGGAACAACAATGCGTGCCTCAGGAATCATACGCCACAGAGTGCGGGTGAGCAGCTTTGAACTCTCAAGGAAAGGTTTGCAGTGGGAGAAACCGATAAGGTCGGTGGGGTGGGTGTGCAGTACCACTGTCGTGTTACGTCCGATACTACGCAGGTAATTGTGCATCATAAGGTGTGAATGAATCTCCATCGTCGGGCACACCGGTTGCTCAGCTATGATATCGAATGATGTTCCGTCCGGTGATATGCGTATTATAGAGCCGTTATCGAACGGTGCACGTGCAACGTAGCGCATACGTTTTCCTGTTCCAGTCACGTAAAAGAAATTACCACCCAGGCATGGGACCGTCTCAACCAGTTGACGTGTGGGTGCAAGAGCCGGTAGCTCCTTTGCCTCTTCACTCATCAATGCTGTCACGTTTACGGATATGTTACCACCGTTGCGCTCGGCCCAGCCTTTAGTCCAAAGATAACCAGCTACCTCGGCGATACGCTCAATTTCTGCCATCAGAGCACTGTTTTTTCTGATTATTTCCATATTGTTGTATTTTTTAATGTTACTGAATAATTGCATTGTATCTTTCGTATGCCTCTTGCCAGGCTGTACTGTCGGCAGGCCGGAATGTGGCAGTCTCTACGGCTTTGCCTGTCAGGGCACGCATCTCCCAACGGTCACCTGCCAGTCCGGCGGCTCTTGCCTGTATCATACAGTTGCCAATGGCAGTAGCTTCTGAGGGTCCTGCAATTACAGGTATTCCAATAGCATTGGCTGTCAGTTGGTTCATAAAGGCATTCTTTGAGCCTCCGCCTATAATGTGGAGTCTTTTTATGTCATGTGGAGCTACATTGCGTATATTGTCAAGGGTGTGGCGGTAGCACAAGGCGAGACTCTCAAATATGCAACGTATTGTTTGTGCATGGTTTTCAGGAACCGGTTGTCCTGTCCGTCTGCAGTACTCGGCTATGGCAGAGCTCATGCTTCCCGGATTCGTGAACATAGGATCATTTGGCTCTACAAGGCAACGGAAAGGCTCTGCACTCTCTGCCATTGTGATGATTTCCGCATAGCTGTACTCCTTGCCCTCTTTTTTCCACTCTTTGCGGCACTCCTCGAGCAACCACATTCCCGTTATGTTGTTCAGGAAACAGGTGGTACCGTCGATACCTCCTTCATTGGTAAGGTTCAGCCGTGTTGTCTCCTCATTTATTATCGGGTGTTCACACTCTATGCCCATAAGACTCCATGTCCCGCTGCTCAGGAATGCAAACTCTTTGTCAGTTGCCGGAATGGCTGCGATGGCCGATGCTGTGTCGTGTCCGGCAACAGCAACTACCGGTACACGTCCGATGCCTGTCTCACGTGCGAGACTCTCTGTGAGTTCGCCCACAATGGTTCCAGGCATGACAATCGGTAACAGTATCTTGCTGTCTATCCCGACCCTCTCGGCCAGTTCTTTGTCGAACTGCTTTGTCGACGGGTCTACAAGCTGTGATGTTGAGGCTTCTGTATATTCGCAGACCATATTGCCGGTAAGCATATATGCAAGCAGATCCGGCATGAACAGAATCTTCTCTGCATGCCGTAATGCCGAGTATTCTTCTTTCTTTGCAGCATAGAGTTGGTACAGGCTGTTGAAATACATTATCTGTATGCCTGTGCGGGTATAAATCTCCTGACGTGGAACTATCTTGAACAACTCTTCGGGGATTCCGTCTGTGTATGGGTCTCGGTAGGCTCGTGGTAACCCCAGCAGGCTACCGTCACTTGCTATGTAACCGAAATCGACTCCCCAGGTGTCAATGCCTATGGAATATGGCCTTATTCCTTTCTGTGCACATTTGATGAGACTCTGTTTCAGTTCTTCGTAGATGTTGTATATATTCCAATGGTATCGGCCGTGTAGCTCCATTATGCCGTTTGGGAAACGATGTATCTCTTCCATAGTGAATTTACCTTCGGAAAGAGTCCCTACAACGGCTCTTCCGCTGGTGGCCCCAAGGTCAAATGCAAGGAATGTGTGGTTATCCATTGTCATGTTCTTTTGCGTTGTTTCAAGTTTGCTTCAAAAGTAATCAAAATATGGAAACAAAGGTAAGAAGCTGTTGGAATTTATGAAAAATACTTTATGAAAGCGATATCAGTTAAATAGCTTATTGATTTAACGACTTCCAAGTCAACCGGATTTTTATGGAGTACCACTTGACTTTTTATAAAAAAACTTAATTCATCCTCGTCAAATCTTAAAAATAATATAGAAATTAACATCGTTTCTTTTTTTTATATAATATTGTAAAAAGTACCCCGGAAATTATTTACATAAACAACAAAATACAATGAAAAGATTACTTACCCTTCTATTAATGTTTTTTGCACTGACCAATGTGCAAGCTCAAGAAACACCGGCAGATGAAAACAAGTGCGGTGACAATCTCTATTGGTCGTACGAAGGTGCAACCCGTACACTCACAATCTCGGGTGACGGTCCAATGTATGACTATGGTACCGCTCCGTGGCAAAAATACAACATTAAAAAGGTTGAATTCATCGGTAGCCCCACAAGTATCGGTCAAAAGGCATTTGGAAATACCGATATTGAGAGTATTGAAATCCCTGAGGGTGTAACAAGCATTGGAGCCTTGGCATTCGCCCATTGCGAAAATCTTGAAAGAGTTATAATCCCCTCGAGTGTAACAAGCCTTGAAGGTAACGAGTTCAGAAGTTGCATTTCTCTTGCGAAAGTAGAACTTCCAGAGGGACTTACAAAAATCGGGGGCGGTACGTTCTCGGGTTGCACAGCTCTTGAAAACATTAATATTCCTTCAACAGTGCTAAGCATAGGCTCGAGTACGTTCTCAGGTTGCAGCGCTCTTGAAAGTATTGTGTTCCCTTCCGGTTTAACAAACATCGGTGAGTATGCGTTCTCAAATTGCAGCGCTCTTACAGGCATAGAAATACCTGTGAATGTGGTAAGTATTGCCAGCAATGCGTTTGAAAGTTGCTCAGCCCTTGCAAGTATCATAGTTGATGAGGGAAATACCGTGTACGATAGTCGTGGTAACTGCAATGCTCTCATCGAGACTGTAACAAACACGCTTATGAGAGGTTGCGATAACACTATAATTCCCGATGATGTAACTGTCATAAACGGACTTGCATTTAATGGATGCAGTGGCCTTACAAGTATAAGAATCCCAGCGAGTGTGACAAAAATCGCCAATAGTGCGTTCCGTCGTTGTATTGGCCTGACAAGTATTATAGTTGATGAGGGAAACACCGTGTACGATAGTCGCGGCAATTGCAATGCTCTTATTGAGACTGCAACAAACAGGCTTATAATAGGTTGTAACAACACAATAATTCCGGATGATGTAACAAGCATATCCGATTATGCATTCTATGGTTGCAACGCTTTTGAGAGTATCATTATCCCATCGGGTGTAACAACAATAGGCCAAAATGCATTCGAGGAGTGTATCTCTCTTGAAAGTATCGAACTCCCTGAGAGTGTAAGAAGCATTGGCAAGGCTGCGTTCTATAATTGCAGTGCTCTTAAAAGCATCGAAATTCCCGATAGTGTAACAATCCTCAATGATTTTTTGTTCGATGGTTGCAGCAGCCTTGCAAGCGTTAGAATCCCCTCGACCGTAACAAGCATCAACGTTCAGGTGTTCAATAATTGCAGCAGCCTTACAAGTATCAGAATCCCCGCAGGTGTAACAAGAATAGGTAATTTAGCTTTTGGAGGTTGCAGCTCTCTTGTAGGTATCATCTCGCTTATCCCCGCCGATAAATTGTTTCGGATAGTTTCTAGCAATGCTAATCGAAGTATATGTACTCTTTTTGTAGTGCCCGGCGCAAAGAGCGCATACGAGAATACCAATTACTGGAATCGTTTTACGAATATTGAAGAGATTGACGGAGAGTGTGGCGATGAACTCCATTGGTCGCTCAATGACTCCGGAGTACTCACAATTATGGGTAACGGAGCAATGCATGATTACACATCTTCTCGCGCACCGTGGTACGATATTCGCGATAGCATAAGAGTTGTCAGATTCTTAAGCAATGTGACAAGCATCGATTCAGAGGCATTCAGAGGTTGCAACAGTATTGAAAGCATCGTCTCGTTTATCCCCGCTGACAAATTGTTTGCTCCCGGCACCAATGCCTTTGCCGATGTGGACAAAAACTCTTGTCGCCTTTATGTACTTGCAGATACTAAGTCAAAACACGAAACAATAGCAGGTTGGAAAGAGTTTTCCAATATCATAGAGATAAATGGAGAGTGTGGCGATAGACTCTATTGGTCGCTTGACGAGGCAACCGGAGCTCTTACAATCATGGGTAATGGTGCGATGACCTATATAAGTCATCGTAATGTACCGTGGTACGATATCCTCGATCGTATTAAAACCGTTAATTTCGTTGGTAGTCCCACTAATATTGGAAATTCTGCCTTCGAAGGTTGCAGCGCCCTCGAAAGCATTGTCATTCCCGAAGGTGTAACAAGCATCGATGAGTATGCTTTCTCTCGTTGTAGCGCCCTCGAAAGCATTGTCATTCCCGAAGGTGTAACAAGCATCGGTGAGTATGCATTCTCACAGTGCAGCGCCCTCGAAAGCGTTGTCATTCCCGAGGGTTTGACAGAAATCTGCACTAGTGCGTTCTCACGGTGCACAGCTCTTGCAAGTCTTGAGATTCCTGCGAGCGTAACAAGCATAGACGATTATGCATTCTATATTTGTGGTGCCCTACAAAACATTGTTGTCGATGAAGGAAATACCGTGTACGACAGTCGCGGCAATTGCAACGCTCTCATTGAGACTGCTACGAACAAACTTATTGCTGGCTCCTCTAACACAGTAATCCCCGATGATATAACTGTTATCGGTGATGCTGCATTCTATAAACGCGGCGGTCTTGCAAGTGTTGTAATTCCTGCGAGTGTTACAAGCATAGGGCGTGATGCGTTCTATGGTTGCGGTGGCCTTATGAGTATTGTTGTTGATGAAGGAAATACCGTGTACGATAGTCGCGGCAATTGCAACGCGATAATTGAGACGGCAACAAACACGCTTATTAAAGGTAGCAACAACACTATAATCCCCTATGGTGTAACGGACATCGCCATAGGAGCATTTTACAACTGTGACAGCCTTACATACATAGATATTCCCGCTAGCGTAACAAACATCGGTACAGAAGCATTTATGGATTGCGGCTCCCTTGCAAGCATTGAAATCCCCGAGGGGGTAACAAATATCGATTGGGCTGCATTTCGTGATTGCATCAGCCTCACGAGTGTAGTGATTCCCTCAACAGTAACAAGTATCGATGATTATGCATTCAATAATTGCATATCCCTTACAAGCATTGTTTCGCACATTGCAGCCGAGGATCTGTTTTCTCCTGGTGACTATGTCTTTGACAACGTTGACAAGTACGCCTGTACCCTTTACGTACCCAACGGTGCCAAGGCAGCCTACGCTGCCACCGATAAGTGGTGGGATTTCACGAATATAGTGGAATCAGGTGCCACCGATATTGACAATGTTGTCTCCGAGGTGTCGTTCGATGTGCCTGTATATTACGATCTAAGCGGTCGTCGGGTAGAGAATCCTGCGAGTGGAATTTATATTGTTAACGGTAAAAAGGTATATATCAAGTAAACGGTAATTATCGGCTTCTATTTGCATATGGGAGCCGATAATTTACAATATGCCCATTGAGTGATGGTATAACCAACAATCGGTCATTAGAAATATATTATGAGGCAATTCTTAATGACCGATTTCTTTTTGATACGTTATGGTTCAGCTCAAAACGCGGAAAATCACGGCTCAGTAGAAATTTAGTGTGGGTAATATTGTACTTATATAATTCTTTTTAGGCCGAAATATCTTATTCC
>CALCEC010000010.1 GCA_937900095.1 uncultured Bacteroidales bacterium
GAATGACAAAATACGCTAAATTTTAGTATAAATTCTTATATCGAACTCACGTTAAGATACAATAGACAATAACCCTTTGTCAAGGTAATCTTTTGAAACACCCTTCTTTTTTCACTTGTTTTAACAAAAAGCAAGGTGGCAAACAAATTGATGTCTGCCACCTTGCTGATTTTTTAATCATTTATGCGAATCTTTCGCTTGTTTTCTTGTTAATACTCCTCCTCGTCGAAGAAAAAGTCCTCCTTGCTGGGGTAGTCGGGCCAGATGTCCTCGATGCTCTCGTATACGTCACCCTCGTCCTCAATCTCCTGCAGGTTCTCTATCACTTCCAATGGTGCACCTGAACGCACTGCGTAGTCGATGAGCTCATCTTTTGTTGCAGGCCATGGTGCATCTTCCAATTTAGATGCTAATTCCAGTGTCCAATACATACTATAAATAGTTTTATAAATGGTTATATTTGTTAAGTGCGTGCAAAAATAGTCTAATTTTGTTTATCTACAAGGCTTTTGCCACTTTTTTTCAGTGCCGTGCAACAGCTTGCGCTGGAGCAGGAAAAGATAGTCGGAGAGACGGTTAACAAAAACCATCGCATTTGCGTCTACAACGCAGCTATCGCCCAGTGTCACCATCCTTCTCTCGGCGCGTCGGCACACGGTGCGGCACACGTTGGCACGGGCTGCCTGTTCGTTGCCTCCGGGGAGTATGAAGGCGTGCATGGGAGGCAGCTCTGCGTCGAGCGCGTCGATGGCTCTCTCCAAGGTCGCAATCTCTTCCTTGCCTATGGGACATCCGCTCTCTCCCTCTGTCGCCAGATAGCTGCCCAAGGTCAATATGCTGTTCTCTATCTGCTGCAACAGCTCTGCCGTGTCACAATCCTCAATGGACGTCGCAAGTAGCCCTATGTGGGCGTTGAGCTCGTCGAGCGTGCCGTATGCCTCCACACGGGGGTGGTCCTTGCGCACGCGCACGTTGCCGATGAGTGAGGTGCTGCCGGCATCGCCGGTGCCTGTGTATATTGTGGACTTCTTCATAACCTTATCTTTTGAGTGTGTAGTTCTGTTTGTGGCGTCCGTCGTCGAAGAGGAGTATGCCTGCACTGTGCATGTCGAACGTGATGATGGTCCTTGGGTCGTCTGTCACCTGCTTCCACCATGCACTGTTGCGGTGTACCCCTTCAACAATGATTATACTCTCTTTGTTTGTGTATGCCAGCGCTGTCTCAAGCAGCTGGGGCTGGTTGTCGCACTCGCCGATGTATAGCAGTCCGCAACGGCCGTCCTCTTCCAGCCTCTCCTTGAGGAGCTGAAGAGTGTTGCCGCTCCTGTGTATGCATCCGTTGTCGGCAAGGTGCTTGGCAGCCTCGGCGGGAATTGCCGTGCCCTGTGTGAGCAGCAGCTTGGGTATGCTGCGGCGTGCGCTTGCAATGGAGCAGGCAGCCGTTGCCGATGCTATGGTGATGCTGCTCTTGGGTGCAAAGTGGTTCACAATCCTGAAGAGCATGCGGCATCGGCGGCTGCTCATCTCGCGGCAGCATTCGGCAATGTCATCAAGCTCGTCGTATGCATAGTAGGGCATCTTCTCCCTCAGCACCTGGGTGATGAAGAAAAAGGTAGAGGGGGATTGTATACCAAACCCCCTGTTATGCCTTTGACGGTTTATCCAATCGCCGAACTTGAACATTGTCTTCTTTTTTGGCTCCCTCGCGCTCCGCCCTGTCGTGACAGGAACGGGCTCCCTTGGGATAAAACAGCCTCTTAGAGTGCGAAAGCCTCCTTTACCTTCTCAACGTAGTCGAGCTTCTCCCATGTGAAGAGCTCCACCTCAACCTCCTTTGTATCAAGGTAACGCGACTCGAAGCGCTTTGTCACAACTTGTGGCTTGCGGCCCATGTGACCGTATGACGCTGTCTCGCTGTAGATTGGGTTGCGCAGCTTCAGACGCTCCTCGATAGCCTTGGGACGAAGGTCGAACAGTGTCTTTACCTTCTGGGCAATCTCGCCGTCGGTGAGGGCAACCTTTGCTGTGCCGTATGTGTTCACGAACACGCTCACTGGCTCGGCAACACCTATTGCGTATGAGAGCTGTATGAGGGCCTCGTCGGCAACGCCTGCTGCAACAAGGTTCTTTGCTATGTGACGTGCTGCGTATGCTGCACTGCGGTCTACCTTGCTGGGGTCCTTGCCGCTGAATGCTCCGCCGCCGTGTGCACCCTTGCCGCCGTATGTGTCAACGATGATCTTGCGGCCGGTGAGGCCTGTGTCACCGTGGGGGCCACCGATAACGAACTTGCCTGTGGGGTTCACGTGGTACTTGATGTCATCGCCGAAGAGTGCAAGGACGCTCTCCGATGTAATCTTTGCCTTCACGCGTGGCATGAGGATGTTGATTACATCCTCCTTGATCTTTGCCACCTGAGCGGCGTCGGCAGCAAGCTGCGCCTCAACGCCCTCTTCTGTAGGCTGGATAAAGTCGTCGTGCTGTGTCGATACAACGATTGTGTCAATGCGCACGGGCCTGTTCTCGTCATTGTACTCTATTGTCACCTGGCTCTTTGAGTCGGGGCGCAGGTAGGTCATCTCCTTGCCCTCGCGGCGAATCTCGGCAAGCTCGGTGAGGATAAGGTGCGACAGGTCGAGTGATACAGGCATGTAGTTCTCGGTCTCGTTTGTAGCGTAACCGAACATCATACCCTGGTCGCCGGCACCCTGTGACATCGGGTCCTCGCGCTCTACACCGCGGTTGATGTCGGCACTCTGCTCGTGGATAGCCGAGAAGATACCGCATGAGTCACCGTCGAACATGTACTCGCTCTTTGTGTAGCCGATTTTGTTTATTACACGGCGTGCAATGTCCTGAAGGTCAACGTATGCCGATGACTTCACCTCGCCGGCAATAACCACCTGTCCTGTTGTGACGAGTGTCTCGCAAGCAACCTTTGACTGTGGGTCAAAGGCGATGAGCTGGTCAAGCACCGCGTCCGAAATCTGGTCGGCCACCTTGTCGGGGTGTCCCTCTGAAACTGATTCTGATGTGAAAAGATATCCCATAGTTTTTTCTGTATTATGCCCGATGGTACCAATAATCTTGTGTCCTGCCGGGCGTAGTTAATAATTGGCTTGTTTGTCATTCAAGCCCTCAAGGTAACTATGTGTGGGATAATCTATGCTGGCGAAGTGCCTTTACAAATGCCCTCTGAAGGGGCTTTTAGCATTTTTTACCGTGGTTGCAAGCAGTCAAATCCTTCCACTATAGCCTAAGCGGGCGCAAAGGTAATATAATTTGTTGATATACAAAATTTACAGTGCATTTTTGGCCCGCTTTATGCATTTTGGGCAAGAGTACAGTCAATTATCGGGAAGATGAAGTGGTGGAGACTATTGTTTGACCTGCTGTTCCCCAAGGAATGTGCGGTCTGTGGCAGAGTGCTGAATTATCACGAGCAGCACTTCTGCCTGGAGTGTTTTGCAGATATGCCACTTACATATTTCTGGAATGTGAAGGAGAACCCTGCAGAGAGGGTATTCTGGGGAAGAGCCAGGGTGGAAAGGGTGTATTCCCTCTTCTATTACACCAATAACTGGCGAACTCCGGTACACCTGCTCAAATACAAAGGAAATATTCCGGTGGGGAAATATTTGGGAAAAATGCTGGGGGAGAAGATTGCCCATTCTACAGGATTTGATATCCCGATAGATTATATTGTACCTGTACCCCTTCATTGGCGTAAAAAGATGAAAAGGGGATATAACCAGTCTGAAATAATTGCCCGGGGAATAGCAGAAGGAATGGACTCCACCGGACTCCTGGCCCCCACCGGCCCGAATGGAAATATTCCTTCCCAGACATCCCGCAAACTGCCTGAAGTTATTCCCAATCTGCTCAAAAGGG
>CALCEC010000011.1 GCA_937900095.1 uncultured Bacteroidales bacterium
AACTTTACGACTCCCAGGCGCGTTTCATGGACACAGGAGGACGGTTCCTCTCCATTGACCCGATGGCGGAAAAGTTCTACCACCTGTCACCATACGCCTACTGCGCCGGCGACCCGGTGAACATGGTGGACCCGGACGGAAGAAAAATAAAGATTACAGGTAAATTGTATCAAGAAGCCCTGAATGGATTACAATGTATATCTGGATTAGAATTAGATTTGGATAAAGATAATTATCTTTTTATTAAAAATGATTTAGATAATACAGGAAAATACGATAACATTGAATCCGAATTACTTGCTAAAATAATAAACGACAATAGTATATGTGTTAATTTACGGACATTAAATACTCAAGAAATAGAACAGGATATTAATGATTATGTATTGGGAGGTTCATTTAATGGCAATTTGTATGATAAAAACAGTAATGTTGTTTATACATTGCAAACTGTGGATCCGATAATACTGAATAATATTAGTTCCGTTTACTCAAAACCTGGTGCAGACTTGTTACATGAGGTTTCAGAATCATATGAAGGTGCCTTGATTGCAAAAGAAGAGTCGAGAAGCATTAATAATTCAAAAGAAGATTCGTTTTATTATAAAAAAGCGCATGAAAGAGCATACCCACAATCAGGAATAGTTAACGCTTATAGAAACGGGAATAGTATCTTAATACATGTTAAAGGCAAACATATTGCTACCATAAAATTTAGAGAATAGAACCATGAAGAGTGTAGAATATCTGTTGATATTGCTGTTATTGGTTTCATGCAATGTCCTGAAAAATTCATCGCAGGATGTAGAGGTGAGAGAAATATATCCGGTAATGACAGGCATAAACCAGGGACTGCTAAAAATCCATGAACCTAACAATATTGCCCCAACCGGTAATGTATTTGCTGATGAAACAGTTTTTGAGTTTTTCCGCGAAAGATACTCAAACGAGATTGCATGCTTGTTTTTAAACGGGCATTATGCAGTACGTATTGATACTTTTGACCTATTGCCCGCAACAGAATATGAAGAAATTATATGTAGCGAAGACTTATACGAAGATCATGACAACATCGGTTGTGTCATGACATACATCCCTGCTAATAATGAGAATAGATTCTATATTATTGACCAAATGTTTGATATTGACAGTTTTAAATATGATTCAGATTACCGAAATCATATTAGGAAGAACAATGTCAAAATATTTAAAAATAAAGATGATTTCAAACAAGAACTTCATAATTATGGCATTAAAAATGTTTTCACCAGATTTAAAGGTTGGACATATCCCGATTATGACACAGTTCCAATTGATGGAAATTGGTATATTGTAAGGGCCATATACGAAGTTAAATATGGTAACGAAGAGTTATATTTGACATTTTTGCAAAAGGGTGACAAATTCTATAAAGTGATTTCATACGATAAAGAGGGGGGTCACAATGTAAGCATGATGGTTAATCAAAGATATCAGTTTTGTCTTGAATTATTACCTAGAAATAGGCAGGAGAGTTACAATAAAATCTTAAATAACAAAAATGTAAAAGCTACAGTTCCCTCCGATTGTGATAGATTCAAAACATTTATTAAAAAAGCGGAAGAAGAATTCTTTTTTGACAACAACTTAGATGGTCTTGACATTAAAACCTTTCCATTATGGTGGCATCTACCATTGCCTGAATAAAATCCAAAATTCTGTCTGTTAACGTCATATATGATATCCGACATTAACAAGCATCAGGTTCTGCCACCCAATATAATCAAAGATTTATAAAACAATAGATATCATCCCCACCGGCAGAAACCGCGCCCCGCAAGGCACAACCCCACAAAAGCAGACTGCCGGTGGGTCTTTAACCTACAGCACTCACTACAACAGTGGGTGCTGGAGGTTCTGTTTTACATCCATTTAAGGAATAGAAAAAGCTCCGCCACTCACACAGTGAGGGGAGGTGGCGCGAGCAAAGCGAGCGACGGAGGGGAGAAGAAATCAAACACGACAATTTAGGTAAAAAGATGCTTCACTGCGTTCCAGCATGACATAAACCACGGACTTGTCATCTTGACGACTGAAAGGAGGAAAGATCTCAAAAACAGCTGCGTAAGCGACAGAGGGGAGAAGACATTAAACACGGGACAATACACATTACACATTACAGAACACCTCCATTAAAATGTCAACACAGCAACCTGAAGCATGGTAGTTGCATATATCTTTGCCGAAAAAAGAGGATGAAAGACATTACAATAACCATCAACGAGAGCGACATAACGGAGCGCATAGCAACGGTGAGCGGATATGCAGCTTTGGCACGTTCAAAGGCCGGCATGCCGGAACGCTTTACCGACATTATGCAAACAACAGAAGACGACCGTGCTATAATACAAGGTTTCATCGGCGAGGGTATCAACGAGGCTGTGGGCATAATAAACCGCTTCATGTCACCCTGCTCGGCAAGGTTCGTCGATGCCGGTGACAACGACAGACTCATACGCATAGCCTTCACACTACCCCACAACTGTCCAGCAAGCAGCATAGAGGCACTGAAAACAACCATCACGAACCTTGCAGCCTACCGTAGCCTGCAACACTGGATGCTCACCGTAAAGCCCGACGAGGCAAACCTGAACGCATCAAAGGCCGACAGCGAGCTGGCAAGAATGCGGAGCCTGCTTGCTGTGCGCCAGCGCCCTATGATGAACCCCGACAACAAAGACAATATCATTGAACTATAACTATGAGAAACACAATACTTATCAAGAGAAACGAGCTGCAACAGCAGATTGATTTAAGGAACTTTTATATGGGAGAGTCGGCCAAGCGCAAGGACATTGACGCCGACACCATTCAAAGCAGCAAAGACGATGAAGAACTGCTCCTTATGTTTGCCGACAGGGCCGCTAACGAGCTGGTGACTGCTGTTGCGCTCCGTTTCCCTTATGTTGCCTACGAATCCGGCGATGAATACTTGGCATTCATCTTCGACAGCGGAACAAGAGGACGGGAGCATCTGTTGCCTATGCTCAAGCAGGCGATAATGGATTATCTCGTCAACGAGGTTACAATGCAGTGGCTGCTTATACGCCAGCCACAGATGGCTCAAACAAACATTTCACTGCGCAACAGCCTCTATGGCAACGTGCAGCATCTGTTCGCAAAATTCTACAACAGCACGAAGATACGCCGCCGTGCAACAGACCTGGCCGGCATTTAGAGTGGATTTAAAACATTAATACTCCGTTAATTCACTTCAGAAATGACAAAAGAACAGATTATAAAAGAGAACATAAGACGGCTGGGAGATATCTCAGCCGTTTATAATCCCATCACCGGTGAAGGCTCTACATCGGTAGAGCGGCAATGGACCACTTTTGAGGGATTCCCGATAGAGAACATCAACCTGCCTGTCTCCATGCTCAATGACGAGACGGTCACCACACTGTCACATTTGGGAGCCAACGGTTATATACGTCAGATAACAGGCAAGGAGCCGAGCGACCGCAACACCATACAGCTGTGGCTGCAGTTCTGCCTCAAACGTATACACCACGACTTTGAATACTGGGCACGCACCATGACCACGATATCGGACAAAGGCAAAGGACGCGACACGGCGTTTACCCTCAACCGCCCGCAACGTGCGTACCTGAAGGCATTGGAGAGCCTCAGGTTGCAGAACAAGCCCATAGATATAATACTGCTGAAGGCGCGCCAGTGGGGAGGAAGCACACTCACACAGCTTTACATGCTGTGGATACAGCTTGTGCACCGTCGTAACTGGAACAGCGTCATCTGCGGCGATATCGAGAAGCAATCGTCCATAGTGGCAGGAATGCTCGCAAAGGTCATAGCGCGCTATCCGCAATGGGCGACAGGCGGCAAGAAGCTCACCACATCGCCATACCAGGGAGCGCAGAAGACGCGTGTCATCAGCTGGAGCAACAGCCGATACTCTCTGGGCTCGGCACAGAAGCCCGACTCGTTGCGCAGCGAGGATATCAGCATGGCGCATCTCACCGAGGTGGGGCTGTGGAAAGCGACTCAAGGGCGCAAGCCCGAAGACCTGGTGCAATCCATCTTCGGCTCAATAGCCAGCGGACCTTACACCATGAAAGTCATTGAGTCAACGGCCAAGGGCGTGGGCAACTTCTTCCACCGCACATGGACCGATGCCGTAAATTTGCGAAATAACTTTACACCGGTATTTATTCCCTGGTTCATGATAGACCTCTACAGCAAGCCTCTGAAAGAAGCCGATTATGGCTCATTCATTGAGAGCATGGACGAATATGAGCGTAACCTCTTTGAGGTGGGCGCCACCCTTGAAGCCATAGCATGGTACAGGGACAAACGCCGAGAGCTGCCCGACGAGTGGCGTCTCTTCAGCGAATTCCCGTCGACGCCCAACGAAGCATTCCAGAGTACAGGCCGCAGGGTATTCAAGACATCTTACGTCAACGAGGCACGCAAGAGCTGTTGCCCACCATCTTTTGTGGGGGACATCGTTTGTACAGAAAAGAACAACAGTAAGTTCATCGAGGCCACGGCGGCGGAGAAAGAGAGCGGCAACAACCTGTCGGTGTGGCTCATGCCCGACGCAAACTGTAATATGCGCGACCGCTACGTGGTGACGGTTGACGTGGGAGGCACAGGCAATAAATCGGACTACTCCTGTATTGTCGTTGCCGACAGGATTGCGATGCCCGACGGCGGAGTTCCTGAGATAGCAGCCTGCTGGCACGGACATATAGAACACGACAGGCTCGCCTGGAAAGCCGTGGAGATAGCACGCGCCTACAACAACGCGTTGCTTGTTATAGAGTCCAACACCCTTGAGACCGAAGGCACCGAGGGCAACAACTTCGAGTACATCCTCAACGAGATAGCCGGCAAATACAGCAACCTCTATTGCAGGACATCGCAGATGGAGATAAGACAGGGACGTCCGCGCCGCTGGGGCTTCCATACCAACAGCTCAACGAAGCCCATGGTGATAAACTTCCTTGTCAAAGCCTTGAGAGACGGCCTATACATTGAAAGGTGTTTACAGACAACATTTGAATTCGACCTATTTGAATTCAAGGAAAACGGCAAGGAGATGGGTGCAATCGAAGGCAATCACGACGACCGCGTGATGGCAACAGCCATATTAGTATGGGTGTGCTACAACTACCCTCTCCCGAGCATCGTCCACAGCGACAACGGCAACAGGAAAAAACACCGCATAATAAGCGAGGCCAGCATCTGAAAAGATGTCGGCCTTGCTGCATTATATATAAGTAAGCTTTGCTGGATAGCAAAATCAGACTATATTTGCAACAGACTCCCAAATAACACACAGACAATGAAACAGGAAATCACCCCACAAGAAAGCAACCGCGAAGAGGCATACAACCTATGGATGAAATCCCCGATGCCAATGGTTACACTCACAAAGACCTTTGACATCACACAAATTTGCAGAACAAGCAAAAGGAAAGGACAGAAGCTCAATATGCTGCTCTGCTGGTGCATAGGCAAAGCAGCAAGCCAGATAGAAGAGTTCTACACACTGCCCGAAAAAGAGAAACTGTTCAGATATGACAGCATTGCAATAAACGTAATCGTCAACAACAGCAAAGGCGGAATAAACTCCTGTGACATTCCATTCAATGAGAATATCGGGCAGTTCAATGCCGACTACACCACTCTCACCAAAGCGGCAAGCAATGAATGCAGAAGCATATTCAATGAAGAGCATATGATTGTTGGTACATCGGCTATGGTTGCCACAGAACTGGACTCAGTTACAAACCAGTATACAGAGTTGTTCAGTAACCCGATGCTAATGTGGGGCAAATACCGCAAAGGATGGTTCAGGTACACCCTACCCATCTCATTCCAGTTCCACCATGTACAGATGGACGGCGGCCACGCAGCAAATTTCCTTAAGAGACTACAGGAGACCATTGATTCAATAAAGTAAGATAAGGGAGCGAGTATGCATTGAAAGGCCCGGGTGCAGCAATAACCAAGGCCTTAAAGGGCATAAAGGACAAAAAGGGAAGTATACCTTAATTGCTTTTCCTTTTTGCCCTTTTAGCCTTTTAAGAGCATTTTGGGCTTTCTACAGCAAAAAAGAGAGAGCTTCAAGCAATTGAGGCTCTCTCTCGCTAAAAAGTGGCGATGGCACTACTCTCCCACAAATTTTTGTTCACCTGCAAACCATAGGGGGAATATCTTTTTAACACAGACAAAACATTAAAC
>CALCEC010000012.1 GCA_937900095.1 uncultured Bacteroidales bacterium
TTGTACTGCTTGTCTGTATGGAATGTTGTCAAGGATCATCTCGCTTAATCAGTACCGCAACCGTGGTTGCTTCCCGAAAGCGAGTGCAAAGGTAGAGCTTTTTTCTGAACTGACAAACTTTTTGAGGAATAAATTTCAAGAAAATTTAAACATTTTTTAAAGGTTGCTAATTTTCAACAAGTTACAGACAAAACTTTTTTTTCACAATTTTGAAGACTTTTCGCCATCACGTTTTTCCTTTTACAAGGCTATTGGTTTCATTTTGACGAATAATCTTTAAAACATCTTAATGCATACACCTTATGTATTATATTTTGCGTAATTTTGCGCAAATTTTCAGAGGGATCGCTAAATATCGACCCCGAAATGACAGAACATGAAAAAAGAACTCATTACATATATATATATAGTGCTGATTCTGCTTGTACCGGTCAGCACAATAGCCCAGGAGGCAAACAAGGTGCGCATATACGGCAAGATAACAGATGCCGCCACTAAAGAGGTACTACCCTACGCATCGATAAGAATAAACAAGACATCTATTGGTTGCAGCAGCGACAACAGAGGCAATTTCTCTTTCTACGCCCCAACTATGCGCGACACGCTCATAATATCAAGCGTGGGCTACACCGACAAGCGCATCCCTCTTTCGGCAAAGACACGTATGCCAATCAAAGTGGTTCTGGAACCTGCCGACTATGCATTGTCGGAACTGACAGTAAAACCAAAGAAAGAAAAATACAGAAAAAAAGACAACCCCGCAGTTATTCTTGCAAGGGAAGTCATAAAGAGACGCGACGACAATTCACCCAAAAACAAGGATTACTACAGCCGCGACAGACATGAGAAGCTGAATCTTGCACTCAGCAACTTCAGCACCGATAACAACAAGCATTTTGCCAAGCAGTTCGAGTTCCTTGAACAATATATCGACACCTCGCAGATATCAGGTGAGCCTATCCTGCATATATCGGCACGCGAGCTCATCGCAACCGATTACTACCGCAAGAAGCCGGAACGAGAGCGCCAGCACGTGAAAGGAAGGAAAAGACACGGCATCGACGACATGTTCTCCACAGGCGAGATTGAGGCACTCTACGAGGAGACTTTCAAGGATGTGGACATTTTCCAGGACAACATATCGCTTTTCGGCAACAAGTTCGTGAGTCCAATCTCCAAGCTGGGCCCCACATTCTACAAATATTATATAATGGACACCGTCGACATCGGAAGCGACAGGTGCATTGACCTTGCATTCTCACCGTTCAACGTTGAGTCTTTCGGCTTCACAGGACATATATACGTTACCGCCGATTCCACCTTCTTTATAAGAGGAGTACAGATGAATGTGCCCCACGACATAAACATGAACTTTGTGGAGTACATGAACATAATGCAGGATTACAGCCGTCAGCCCGACGGTACGCGCATCCTCAACAAGGAGACATTGACAGCCGAGCTGAAGCTGGTGAACGCACTCAACGGTTTCTACGCCCACCGCGAAGTTGTATATGCCAACTACAGCTTCAACAACACCCCCGTTGGACAAAAGATTCTGGAAAGCCCCGCCAGGGTTGTAGAAGAGGACAACTCGATGAAGCAAAGCGAAGAGTTCTGGGCTGCAAACCGCCTGAACGAGGTTACCGAGAAGGAACAGTCGGTACAGAAGATGATGAAAGAGCTGCGAAACAACCCGCTCTACTACTGGCTGGAGAAAGGCGTATCGTTCCTCTTCACCGGATGGATACCAATCAGGGAGAACGAACCGCCCATCTTCTATGGACCGGTGAACACATCGGTGAGCCACAATGAACTTGAGGGTTGGAGACTGCGCACAGGCGCTATGACATCGGCCTACCTGAACCCGCACCTTTTCGGACGTTTCTTCGTTGCATACGGTCTGGGCGATCACCGTTGGAAATACATGGGCGAGGTTGAATACTCCTTCAAGAAGAAAAAGGAACACCCTAACGAGTTTCCTATCCACTCGCTGAAAGCACACTATGAGAGCGACATTTTCCAGTACGGACAGACCTATCTGCACACCAACAAGGACAACATTTTCCTGAGTATCAAGCGCGACAAGGACAACAAGATAGGCTACATGAAGAAGGCAGAATTCACATATACACGCGAGTTCTACAACCATTTCTCCTATAACATCACCCTGCGCAACAGGATAGACATTGCCACACACCTGATACCGTTCGAGCGCACCGTCACCAGCGACGGCGTAACGACAAGCACCTTTGTCGATGACATAAACCGCTCCGAGATTGAGATCGGACTGAGATACGCACCCAACGAGAAGTTCATCCAGAGCAAGTGGAACAGGAATTCGATACTGCCCGAACATCCCGTCTTCACCCTCAACCACAGGATGGGAATAAAAGGCGTGCTCGGCAGCGACCTCAACTACCACCACACCGAGGCAAGCTTCCAGAAACGATTCTGGTTCTCGGCTTTCGGTTACACCGACTGCATCATAAAGGCCGGCAAAGTATGGAACAAGGTACCGTTCCCGTTGCTCATAATGCCAAATGCCAACCTCTCGTACACAATACAGAGCGAATCGTATTCATTGATGAACGCCATGGAGTTCTTCAACGACGAGTACGCGTCATGGGACCTAACATATTACATGAACGGACTCATATTCAACAGGATTCCGCTCATACGCAAGCTCAACTGGCGCGAGGTGGTGACATTCAAAGGAATGTTCGGCAACCTGAGCGACAAGAACCGCCCCGACCCACTGAATACCGGCACACTGTTCAAGTTCCCGTACGAGAACGACGAGTACCATTATATGACCTCCACACCATACATGGAACTTGCATTCGGAGTGGAGAACATCTTCAAGGTGCTGCGTATAGATTATGTGCGCAGGCTCACTTATACCGACCTCCCGGGCATTGATAAGTGGGGAATAAGGATAAAGTTCCACATACAATTCTAAGCACACAGCGTTCCGACACACGGAACGCTGTTTTTTTAACTTCGTTGAATATAGTCTGCGCTTTTTGAAAATAATTGCAAATAAATTTGCATTACCCTACTCGCTTGCACTATAATTGCAGAGCATTTAGGCAAAGCTTGAGAACAAAACATTATATACATAAAGCGGTGGCAGTGTGCCACCGCTTTATGTATTGCATAATACGTTCCACAATTTCGTTTACCACCCGGCAGCCTCCCATCCGGCAGCAGAATACCACTCCGTTGTCTTGAAATCACGGTTGAAAGTCTCATTCATAGCACGCCTCTGAGGGAGATACCAAGAGACACCACCAGCCGACTCTTTATCATAACGGATAACTCTACCGCATACAGCCGAATACCATGTGGGCGAAGCTGCAACATAAGCAACCGCAGCATCAAACGCCTTGCGCCAATGGAGATATTCTTCATCGGTGAGATACCTCTTCATCACCACATTCATATCGTAATAGCTGGGGTACTGCACGCTACCCATATATCCACCTCCAGGCAGATAGGACAACAGCTGCGAATAATCACGTGTCTTGTTTATATTGAAATATTTATTGACATAGCTGTAAGTTACATCGGCAAGATGCTGCATTCCCGAAGTTCTCACGGCCGAGAGCACCGCACCGGAAGGCTTATTCTCGTAGGACTTAATGTAGACGTCCATTATGGCCTCAGGGCCATCGGAACAGAAGAACTCCGGTACCATAGTCGAATAGAGAGCACCGTCACCAGGAATCTCGGCCGGCGAGGCGATAACCCACTCCGCCGCACCTCGAAGGGCATATGCAACCTCTACGCATTGCATGAAGCAGGCATCGAACATAAGCCTGTCGACCTTTGTGGGCAAACGTCGGAGCAATGCCGCCAACTCCTCCATCTCAATACACTTTGTCGAAGTGTTGCTGAATGAGTTATTACCGTTGTCTATTCCTATAGAGCGCTGTGGCGCCGTATTCAAAGGAGCACGGAGCCACCCGTTAGCGTGTGACCACATGACAATATCCAGTGATTCTGTAGGATAATCATCTAGAATATAATCAAGGAGAGCACCAAGAACTGCCGTATCGCTGGAACACACATCCTTGTCAAAAGGAAGATAATTGGAGTTGCCCACCTCACCGTTTGTCAGATTGAAATACTGGGTAAGCATGGGAAAGCCTTTGTCATCGACATATACAAAGAGGCGGCAGTCATTAGGCACCGCAGGTACAGCCTCAACAATCTCTGCAACATCAAGTGACGCAAAGTTATCAAGGCTATTCTCGGCCATCATATATACAAGCAGGATCTTGCGGGCCTTCTCGCCTTTACCCACTACATCCGGCTTCACCTTCAAGACATCAGGTTCACTGTTGCACGATATGAGCAATACAAGCACCCATAACAACAGAACACACCTCTTGCCCATCATATCAAGGCTTTACGAACTTGAACTTGTCGCCCAGATAACGGACAACCTTTCCCTCTTTCTCCACCAGACGTTTCTTTATCTTAGCCTCCTGCTTCTGCAGTTTTGAGAGCTTGTCGGAAAAATATATGACTGAAGTCCTGCCCGGCATGTTCTCCTGAAAGTTCATATAGTCCTTGAGCTCGTAAGCATAATACTGACGGTGCAACAGGAACTTTGTCTTCTTGTCGAGTTTAGCACCTTCAACAGGCATAATCTCTGTAAAATATACAACAGAGTCCGAAAACGAGAATGACGCACCGAAAAGATAAACAGGTTTCTCGTCATCACCTTTGGCCTGCACCGAAGCCACAGCCGCAAACAGAGCCACAAAAAGTATGGATAATGTCTTTTTCATATTCTAAAATATTTTAATCCACAAAATTAAGAAAAATTCCAACCCGATAAAAATATATAGCGAATTTTAACGGTAACCGTATATTTTTATGGTACAGGGAACAAGGTGCGCCCACCACATTGCATTTACTATAAAAAAGCAACGGGCTACGCCCATAAGCATAGCCCGTGAAATCTAAAGCATTATTTATCCCAAATAGGATTTCAGCAATTTGCTTCGCTGATTCTGTTTCAAACGACGAATAGCCTTCTCTTTGATCTGGCGCACACGCTCACGTGTCAGACCAAAGCGATCTCCAATCTCCTCAAGAGTCATCTCCTGCATTCCGATACCGAAGAACATCTGGATAATCTCCTTCTCGCGGTCGGTAAGTGTAGATAGCGCGCGGTCAATCTCGCGTGACAGAGATTCGTTTACCAGCAGATTGTCTGCCATTGGAGAATCATCGTTCACAAGCACGTCAAGCAGACTGTTATCCTCTCCGTCGACAAAAGGTGCGTCAACAGAAATGTGTCGACCCGACACTTTCAACGAATCCACCACCTTGTCTACAGGCAGGTCAAGCTGGTCTGCAAGTTCCTCGGCCGATGGACGACGCTCATTCTCCTGTTCAAATTTTGAGAAGGCCTTACTGATTTTGTTGAGTGAACCGACCTGGTTCAAAGGAAGGCGAACAATTCTCGCTTGCTCTGCAAGAGCCTGAAGAATAGATTGTCTGATCCACCAAACAGCGTAACTGATGAACTTGAAACCACGTGTTTCGTCGAATTTTTCGGCAGCCTTAATGAGACCGAGGTTACCTTCATTGATCAGGTCAGGCAAGCTGAGACCCTGATTCTGGTACTGCTTCGCTACAGAGACAACGAAACGCAAGTTTGCCCTCGTCAACTTCTCCAACGCTCTGCGGTCGCCCTTTCTGATTCGCTGCGCCAACTCCACCTCTTCCTCGACGGTAATGAGTTCCTCGCGGCCAATCTCCTGAAGATACTTGTCAAGCGATGCACTTTCGCGGTTTGTGATACTTTTTGTAATTTTTAATTGTCTCATCTTCTTTTAGATACAATTTCAATTTGCAAAGGTATATTTTTATAATCAAAAATACAAGTCTTGAGCGTTAAAAGTTAGTGAAAGACACTCTGTTTGAGGGATTTTAAAGGAAATGCGCTCAATTTAGTATGGATTAACAAAAAATGCGCCCAGGAACGGTGGCCACCAACCCCTTGGAGGCTCCACATAAGTGGAGTAAAAACCAACCGTTCCTTAAGGGCACGAACTTGTGATATAAAAAAGCAGAAAAACACAAGACCACCCCGGCGCAAATACTAAGGATTACAACAAAAACATCAAATAAAACCGTAACCCTTACACCCTTTTAGATAAAGAACAAGCAAAAAACCCACACGATATTTGTTAATAATTGTTAACATAACAAACAGTTACGCATAAATCATGAATTACGCTGTACAAACTCCTCGGCAGGTTTCAGAGCATCAAGTTTACCTACATCAATAAACTCAAGATTACTGGCAACCACGCCATAAACGGGATATTTGGATGCAAGCCACATATAAAAACTCATTATCGGGAAACGGGTACCTTTGTTTTCATCTACAGGCAAACCTTTTTCTTCAACATACTCCTGCATAAGAGCAGGGACTTTGTCACTAAGGATATGAATACCGGAGAAGGCAAGAGCACGACAATGGGAAGGATTAATCTCGGGTGAAACCACATGATAGTCACCACTGTCAGTATTCATCCAGCCGACAAGGCGTAATGTTTCAGGGTCAAATAGCAGAAAACGGGTGGTCTCGCGTTCGCTGACAAGAAGTGTAGCGAGAGCATCATCTTTCACCTGAGACTCGAACCATGGAATGTCACAATTCGACAGGATATCTACATTATGGATCAGAAATCGTCCGCAACCTTCAAGGAAACGACGTGCATGCAATACTGCACCACCGGTCTCAAGCAAGAGTTCCCTCTCATCGCTTATCTCGAACAGCATCTTGCCATCTGCAACCTTATCCTTGGAGAACACGATCCAATCCTGTGAAGAGGCCCACTCCTCTATCTTATCTGCAAAATAATGTATGTTAACGACAGCCTCATCAATACCTACAGACTGCAGTTTCCGTGCAACATGTTCAATGAGCGGCTTTCCACAAACAGGCACAAGTGCCTTTGGGAGAGTATCGGTGAGCGGCTTCAGACGGGTTCCAAGCCCTGCCGCAAAAATCATCGCTTTCATAGAAATTATTTTATAGTACAACAAAAAAAAGGCACTTCGAGAGCCATCAGTTACTACCAAGTTCTTTTGCAAGATAAGGCGCAGTACGCCCTACACCCATAGCTGCCACCTCCTCGGGCGTTCCTGTAGCCATGACCATTCCACCGTCACGCCCGCCTTCAGGCCCCATATCAATTATATAATCGGCCATTTTAATCACATCAAGATTGTGTTCGATTATTATCACCGTGTTACCCTTATCGACAAGGCGGTTCACAACCCCCATCAACACACGGATATCCTCAAAATGGAGACCTGTCGTAGGCTCGTCAAGCAAATATAAAGTCTTGCCTGTATCTCGTTTGGAAAGCTCAGTCGCAAGCTTCACACGCTGGCTTTCGCCACCTGACAGCGTTGTCGAGGGCTGTCCCAACTTGATATATCCCAGACCGACATCCTGCAAGACCTTAATCTTATTAAGGATGGTTGGAACATTCTCAAAGAAATCAACAGCCATGTTTATTGTCATATCAAGCACGTCTGCAATGGATTTTCCTTTGTAACGCACTTCCAAAGTCTCGCGGTTATACCGTTTACCGTGACACACCTCACAAGGGACCATGACATCAGGCAAGAAGTTCATCTCCAATGTCTTGTACCCGTTTCCGCTACAAGCCTCGCAACGGCCACCTGCCACATTGAACGAGAAACGGCCCGGTTTATAGCCACGAATCTTGGCTTCGGGCAGATTGACAAAAAGATTACGTATATCAGAGAACACCCCTGTATACGTCGCGGGGTTTGAGCGCGGAGTACGTCCAAGCGGTGACTGGTCGACATCTACAATCTTGTCAATATGCTCGATGCCTTCAATACGGTCATACGGTAGAGGTTCACGCAGCGCCCTGTAGAAGTGCTTCGCAAGTATCGGTTGCAGGGTATCGTTCACCAGTGAAGACTTTCCACCGCCAGAAACACCCGTCACACAGATGAGTTTTCCCAGCGGGAACTCAACGTCCACATTCTTGAGGTTATTACCACGTGCACCGAACAGTCTTATCGACAGCCCGTTGCCTTCACGTCGCTTTGCCGGTATCTCTATCCTCTCTTCACCGTTAAGGAAACGTGCTGTCATGGTATCACCCTTGAGCATCTCGGCAGGAGTCCCTGCAAATACTACTTCACCGCCCTTACGCCCGGCTTTTGGGCCAAGGTCAATAAGATAGTCGGCAGCAAGCATGATATCGCGGTCGTGTTCGACAACTATAACCGTGTTGCCTATGTCACGCAAGCTCTTGAGAGAGCTGATCAGCCTGTCGTTGTCACGCGGATGAAGACCGATACTCGGCTCATCCAATATGTAGAACACGTTGACAAGCTGCGAACCCACCTGTGTTGCAAGACGGATGCGTTGTCCCTCACCACCCGAGAGCGATGCTGACGCACGGTTCAGCGACAGATACCCAAGCCCCACATCAAGCAGGAAACCTATTCGCGACTGGATTTCCTTAATTATCTCCGCAGCTATGGCACGTTGCTTGTCGCTGAGAAGCGTATCGACATTCTTCAACCACTCGTGCAGTTGCGATATGTCCATAGAAGCCAATTCCGCTATATTCTTGTCACCCAAACGGTAATGCAACGCCTCCTTGTTCAGACGCGCACCGCCACACTCGGGGCAAGTGTGCATTACAGAAAACTGCTCCGCCCAGCGCAACTCCTTTGCCGACACGCTGGTATCCTTCTGCTGCTGTATGTATTTTACAAGGCCGTCATATGTTGATATGCTGTCATAGAACATATCCGAAGAGCTGTTGAGTTTCAAAGGAACCGGTGAGCCATAAAGTATCTCGTCTATCACCTCGTCACCCAATTCCGAGAGAGGTGTCTTTAGGTCAGCATCATAACGTGCAAGTACGGCCTCTATCTGTTGGAATATCGACGAGCGACGGTATTTACCCAAAGGTGCCAAAGCACCGTCATACACCGACAACGAACGATCGGGAACCACCCTGTCAACATCGACCTGACTGACCACACCCAGACCTTTGCACTTGGGACAGAAGCCTTGTGGGGAGTTGAACGAGAAGTTATGCGGATCGGGTTCTTTATACGACAACCCCGTAACAGGGCACATCATACGCTTGCTATAATGGCGCACCGTACCCGACGGCATCTCCATTATCATTATGAGGCCATCACCCTGCGCCAGAGTTGTCGCAAGGCTCTGCTTGAGCCGCTGGGTATCTTTCCCATCCACAACCAATTTATCTACCACAACCTCAATATCATGGTTCTTGTAACGTTCAAGCATCATTCCGCGCGACATCTCGCACAATTCACCGTCAATGCGTACATTGAGGTACCCTTTGCGCATCATCTGCTCAAAGAGTTCCTTATAATGTCCCTTACGTGCCTTCACCAAAGGAGCGAGCATATAGATACGCTTGCCGTCGTAGTCATTGAGGATGAGGTCTAGTATCTGCTCCTCGGTATATTTCACCATCCTTTCGCCCGAAAGATAAGAGTAAGCATCAGCAGCACGGGAAAAGAGCAAGCGCAGATAGTCATATATCTCAGTTGTAGTACCTACAGTGGAACGAGGGTTCTTGTTGGTCGTTTTCTGCTCAATGGATATCACAGGACTCAAGCCTGTTATCTTGTCAACATCAGGACGCTCCATTCCACCAAGGAAATTACGCGCATACGTAGAAAACGTCTCAAGGTAACGCCTTTGCCCTTCAGCAAAAATTGTATCGAAAGCCAAAGAAGACTTTCCGCTACCGCTAAGGCCGGTCACTACCGTCAATGAGCCATGCGGTATCTCAACATCAATATTCTTGAGGTTGTGCACACGGGCACCGAAAACCTCTATTTTACCCATTTCCTCTTCCATTCCGTCCATCACAAACAATTCAATGGCAAACAACAATCAATGCGCAGCTGACTCTTCGGTATAACCGCGGAGCAGGTTCACATCACGACGTATCTCATACTTGATGCCGTCTGCGCCCACAGCATCTATCACCACATAATACACTCCGGCCTTTACAGGTTTTCCCTTATATGTGCCGTCCCAGCCGCACTCCTCGCACCCGATGCCGTCAATACCCCATGAATAGAGCTGCTGTCCCCAACGGTTATATATCGCCGCATTGAAAGAGACTATTGACTTCACATTGAACACGTTATAATAGTCGTTGATTCCGTCACCATTAGGTGAAAAGGCATTAGGAGCCTCAAGATTCGACTCCGACAGTACTACGCGGAAAGGCTCATATACTTCCGTACCGAACTCCCATACTATTTCGCTATTGGCAATGGCTGTATACACAATCACAGGTTGAATGATTGTAGCACCGCTCTCCCGCAATTCAATCTCCACATCTTTATCGTAACGCACAAGATAAGGTTCAGCCTCACCCTCCTTATAGAACTCCCAACTACATACAAGCGAGAATCCCTCTACCTCTTCGGCATTGGAGTACAGTTTAAGAATTACAGGAGCTTCACCGGAAAAATCGCCCCCTGCAGACAGTTCGTCAATCTCGCCATTCTTGTCAACAACCTCGGCATAAGGCTCCGGAGCCTCAATATTCACCTGTGCCGCCACGCCCAATGCCAACAAAGGCAACAGCAACATGAACAAGTATCTTTTCATACAAATATAATCTTTAATCATTAACGCAAAAAAACGGCAAATATTACACAGCCTGCCATGTACGTTCCAAAAAGCAAAAATAATAAATCCAGACGACAAAAACAGCAACAACAGTTCATTTTAAGTTTACCGGACACAAAAAACACTATCCTCCATTATCAGAAGGGAGAAAGAAGCGCTGTTTTTAAGACAATATTTTCCGATATTGACAATTATGTTGTATCTTCGCATAGATTTGGGTAGGTGTACAAAGCCTCACCAATAACATAATCACCCGCATAACAGATAAAAAGACATGAAAAGATACAGGCACATATTCACATTGTTTGTCATGTTGCTCATAGCAACAGTTGCCAATGCACAGAATGAGAAGTATATAACACACAAGGTAACACAAGGACAGACACTTTTCTCAATTTCAAAGCTGTATGATACCACTGTCGAGCTAATTGTAAGGAACAACCCCGGCAGTGCAAAGAAGCTCTCTGTTGGACAGACATTGAAAATCCCGGTAAACAGAATCACGGAGACAGACGATAACAGAACTGTACGTGACGGCAAGCTGTACCACACGATACGCAGCAAGGAGACACTGTTCAGTTTGGGTAAGAAATACGGTGTCACCCCGGACGAAATATGTGCAGCCAATCCCGGGCTTTCCATTAACAATTTCCCCATAGGTAAAGAGATTATTATCCCAGGCCAGCAGGTAAGCGATGAAAAGGAAACGAAAAAGACGTCGTTCAAGTTTGTTCCTGTTCCAGAAGAAGATGATGTCAAAATAGAAAAGACTCACAAAGTAAAGAGACGCGAGACCATCGAAAAGATTTGCAAGAAATATGGCATCAGCCAAGAGGACTTCTTTAAAGTGAACCCGGAACTTGTCGGCAAGAAGGTCAAAAGGAAAATGATTGTCAACATACCTGCCAAAAGAAGTAAAGCAGAGATTGAACAGCAACCAACCATTGTTGTGGATACGCCCCCTGTTGAACCTGAGGAGAAGAGATTTGACCGATTCAGTGACGGAAAGACACGCATTGCCGTCATACTGCCGTTCCTGCTTGACCGTTATGCCCCCGAGGAGCAAGGACGCATGGTAGAATTCTACCAGGGTCTCCTGATGGCAGCAGAGAGGCTCAAAAGAGAGGGACACTCATTCGAAATAAACACATTCGATTCAGGGTTCAAGGACAAGAGTCTTGACAGTCTCATCTCAAGTGGCGCGCTCGATGAGATGGACCTCATAATAGGCGCATACTATCCCAACCACAACAAGGAACTGGGCAGATTCGTAAAAGACAAGGATATCCCATTGGTCATTCCGTTCTCAAACAAGAAGGACGAACTCCACAAGAATCCCATGGCATTCTTTGTCAACACGCTCCAGGCATCTGTATTACCCGACGTGGCGCGCAATTTCATAGCCACATTCCCAAATGCCAACGTGATTTTTGTAGAGGACACTGTCAAGAGCAATAAAGGTGAATTCATCAAGTGTCTGACTGCAGAATTGAGCAGGAACAGCATTCCATTCTCAACAGTGACAGTGGAACAGATATCAATTGACAGCGAAGAGCAGGAAAGCAACAATGGCAATGACGAGGAGGAAGTAGACATCCTGGCCCCTTTAAGGTCATTGGCAGTAGAAGGCAAGGACAACATAATCATTCCTCTATCGTCATCAAAAGAAACCCTCAACAGCATTCTTCCCAACCTGGTTATGGCCAACGTTCTTGACACAGCCCTGACAGCACAGTTCAAGCTGTTCGGCTACCCGGAATGGCAGGTCTATGCCCAGCAGGCACGTGAGCAGCTGTATGAAGTTGACACATATTTCTATGCGACATTCTTCACACATTTCTCAATACCAGAAGCCGCCAAGTTCCAGAATGAATTCATACGTTGGTACAACCGCGACCTCCAGAAGATTTTCCCACGCTACGGGATGCTCGGATATGACATCGGCTACCAGTTCATACTATCGACAATCAACTACGGACGCGAACTGCCCGATAAGATAAACGAGCTGCCATTCACCCCCTTGCAATCAGGCTTCAAGTTCGAGAGGATTGACAACAACGGTGCCATGATGAACAAGAAACTGTTCTTCATACACTACACCCGCGATTACAACATAGAAAAGATAGACCTTGACAAATGAGAAGATTCATAAGCACCATAACGGTATTGTTCATAGCCCTGAACATATCGGCACAGATTGAAGAATCCCGCAATCTATTGGAAATCGGAGTATCAGGAGGATTGAACCTGAACAAGGCTGAATTCCAGCCCACAATACGCCAGAAGATGCTGAATGGCATCAACGGCGGTATCTGCGTGCGTTATACAAGCGAGAAATATTTCAGCATGATTTGTGCTGCGCAGATTGAGGTCAACTTCTCACAAAGAGGTTGGGAAGAAGACTTTGATGACGGCACAGACAACCGCTACAGCAGGCTGCTCAACTACATAGAAATTCCTTTGTTGGCCCATCTGTCATGGGGTAAGGAAGAGAACGGATTCCAGTTCTTCGTAAACCTGGGACCACAGTTCGGATTCTTCATCAGCGACAACGAGACATACGAAGGCAATTGGAAGCCGGAGGAACGTCCGGTATCACTGCAGCCCATATATGGCAAGGAGGTGTACAACAAGTTCGACTACGGCATAGCCGGCGGTGCAGGAATTGAACTGAAGACAAAAGCCGGCAACTTCTTTATAGAAGGCAGATATTATTACGGACTTGCCGACATCTTCAACAACTCCAAGCTCGATGACTTCGGACGCTCGGCCAACCAGACAATAACTGCAAGAATAGGATATTCAGTACCGATATTCAAATAAGAAAGCGACAAAAAAACAACGATGTCATGCAGACATCGTTGTTTTTTTGTCGAGACTTTATCAAAAGTCAGATTTTAGTTTTATCTGTTCCTGTACATATCATCATAGTACTTCTCATACTCGCCGCTGGTGATATTATCCATCCATTCCTGATTGTCAAGATACCACTGCACAGTCTTCTCGATACCCTCTTCGAACTGCAAGCTGGGCTCCCAACCCAACTCTCTCTGCAACTTCGTAGAATCAATTGCATAACGCAAATCGTGTCCGGCACGGTCCGTAACGTATGTAATGAGGTCAAGTGATGAACCTTCGGGATTGCCAAGCATACGGTCAACGGTCTTTATGATGACCTTTATGATATCGATATTCTTCCACTCGTTGAAACCGCCGATGTTGTATGTATCGGCAACCTTGCCCTTGTGGAAAATCACATCAATGGCACGTGCATGGTCAACCACATACAGCCAGTCGCGCACATTCTCACCCTTGCCGTAGACAGGCAAGGGCTTGCGATGACGAATATTATTGATGAATAACGGTATCAGTTTCTCGGGGAACTGATAAGGCCCGTAGTTGTTGGAACAATTTGTCACCACAGTAGGCATGCCGTATGTATCATGGAAAGCACGTACAAAGTGGTCGCTGCTTGCCTTTGATGCAGAGTAAGGGCTGTGAGGGTCATATTTGGTTGTCTCATAGAAGAAATCCTCACCGTACGCCAGATGATGCTCACCCGATGAAGCCGTTGTGGTGAACGGAGGCTCGATACCCTCGGGATGTGTCAGCTCAAGCGCACCGTATACCTCATCTGTAGAGATATGATAGAAACGCTTGCCCTCATACTTCTCGGGCAGAGACTCCCAGTAAACCTTTGCTGCCTGCAACAGTGAAAGGGTTCCCATTACATTTGTACGTGCAAAGGTGAACGGATCCTTTATTGAGCGGTCGACATGGCTCTCGGCTGCCAGATGAATTATACCGTCTACATTATACTCTTTCATCAACTGCTGCATCTTGTCGTAATCACATATATCAGCCTTCACGAAAGTGTAGTTGGGAGCATCCTCCACATCCTTGAGGTTAGCGAGGTTACCCGCGTAAGTCAGCTTGTCTACATTAATTATATGATAGTCGGGGTACTTGTTGACGAAAAGACGTACCACATGGCTTCCGATAAAACCGGCACCGCCTGTTACAATTATACTACGTTTCATATTCTGTTTTTTATCTGTTACCAGCTTTTATTCTTTTTATGCAATACTCCATAGACTCACGCCAATGCGGAATATCAATATCGAATGTCTCCTTTATCTTTGTCTTGTCAAGCACTGAATAAGGCGGACGTGTTACAGGCGAGGGGAACTCGCTGCTGTGACAAGGGTTTATCCGGCACGCTGTATTACCGGCAACAGCAGCAATCTCGACAGCGAAGTCATACCAAGAGCAGACACCTTCATTGGAGAAGTGATATATACCCTCATTACCTTCATACACACCGGCCTCTATTATTGAAAAAATCGCAAGAGCAAGATCTCCTGCATAAGTAGGAGTGCCTACCTGGTCAAAGACAACATTAAGCTGTTCCTTCTCGGCAGTCAGACGCATCATTGTTTTCAGGAAATTGTTACCGTACTCACTGTAGAGCCAAGCAGTCCTGAAAATCAGAGCCTTGCAACCGCTCTGTGCAATAGCCTCCTCACCATGCAGTTTCGTACGGCCATAGACCCCAAGCGGCTCAAGTGGCATTTCCTCTGTACGCGGAGTGTTTCCCTCACGGCCGAATACATAATCGGTAGAAACATGAAAAAGCGTACCCTCGACCTCTTTCATGGCACGGGCCAAGTTGCCTACGGCTGTTGCATTTATAAGCTCTGCCATAGCCTCATCACTCTCGGCCTTGTCCACATTCGTATATGCGGCACAATTTACTATCGCCTCAATGGAACACTCCCTAACCACACTCATCACAGCCTCACTATCTGTTATGTCCAGCTCCGCCACGTCGGTAAAGATATAATTATTGGGAGAAACAGCACCCAGACGGCGCATCTCACAACCCAACTGTCCATTGGCTCCTGTTACAAGAATATTCATGATATCAATACAATTTTTCGTTATAATCAAACAGATACCCGTTCCCGGAGATCGGCTTGCTCATTTTGTCTTTTTCAGACAGAATCACATTTTCTGTCGGAATCCTCCAGTCCACTCCTATCGTGGCATCATCCCAGGCTATTGCTCCCTCACTCTCCTTGTTGTAGTAATTGTCACACTTGTACTGGAAGACAGCCTCGTCACTCAACACCGCAAAACCATGGGCAAATCCACGCGGGATAAAGAACTGACGATGGTTTTCCTCGGTAAGTTCTACTGCCACATATTTCCCGAACGTAGGAGAGCCCTTACGGATATCTACCGCCACATCAAGTACCGCGCCCTTTATGCATTGCACAAGCTTGCTCTGGCAATAGGGCGGTTTCTGAAAATGCAATCCACGCACCACTCCATAAACGGACATAGACTGGTTGTCCTGTACAAAAGTGGTTTGGCAGACTTTCTCCTCAAATTCGCGTTGCGAGAAAGACTCGTAAAAATAGCCTCTGTCATCCTTAAAGATACGTGGTTCAAGTATTACCACCCCTTCTATCTCTGTCTCAATTATATTCATTATAGATCAATCAACATTTACAAAACGTTCAGGTTCATTGGCAATCTTCAACAGATATTGGCCGTACTGGTTCTTTATCATAGGCTGTGCAATTTCACGCAACCTGTCTGCCGTAATCCAACCCATCCGGTAGGCAATGCCTTCAAGGCAAGCGACTTTCAATCCCTGACGTTTCTCAATAACCTCAACAAATATCGAAGCCTCGGCAAGAGAGTCATGCGTACCCGTATCAAGCCATGCAAATCCGCGTTGCAGCGTCTGCACCTTGAGTTCCCCATCAGCCAGGAACTGTTGGTTTACGGTAGTAATCTCCAACTCACCACGGGCAGATGGTTTTATATTCTTTGCAATTTCCACAACCTTGTTCGGATAGAAGTATAGACCGACTACAGCATAGTTCGACTTAGGATACTGGGGTTTCTCCACAATAGAGAGGCAATTGCCGTCCTTGTCAAATTCAGCGACTCCGTAACGTTCGGGATCATCTACCCAATAGCCGAAGACCGTAGCCTTAGCATCCTCCTCTGCAGCCCTTACAGCCTCCTTAAGCATACCGGAGAAACCGGCACCGTGGAATATATTGTCTCCCAAAACCAGGCACACCGAATCATCACCGATGAACTCCTCGCCAATTATAAAAGCCTGTGCAAGACCATCGGGTGAAGGTTGTTCGGCATACTCAAAATGCACACCATAGTCACTTCCGTCACCCAAGAGGCGCTTGAATGAAGGCAAGTCGTATGGAGTTGAAATAATGAGGATATCCCTTATTCCCGCACGCATAAGCACTGATACAGGATAGTATATCATCGGCTTATCATATATCGGCAACAACTGTTTGCTGACACCTTTTGTTATCGGGTAGAGGCGTGTGCCTGAACCACCGGCAAGAACAATACCTTTCATGCTGTTGTATAGTTTTATTGGTTAATTCATTTATCTATTCTGCAAACTCTCCTTACCTGGCGTAACACCACTGCTGCATGCATGGCTGCAAACAGCAAAGCCAGAACAAATGCCCCAACCCACATTGTCCATAGGGAATGAGGGAGAAAACCCGGAGAGACATTCACCATAAAGTTCGAGAACATCGGGTATATCACTGATGCCAAAACCGCTGCAACAAGCCACACGGTCAAGTCAACAGCAAGCGACATAAGCTGATAACTTCTTGCAATACCTGCAACACTGTACCCTATGGAGAACAAGTTGACAATCTTCTCCTTATTCTTCTCTATTAGCAGCAGCACACTAACGACCAACAACAGGAAAGCCAGGAACGAGAACACAAAGCCAATTCCTATGACAACCCATAGAAGAGTGTACACAAATGACTGCAGACGCACATGTGAAGCATCACCCTCGACAAGATACTCCTTTTCTGTGAGATAATCAAATATTGACTGTTCAAATTCACTTGCATCAGTAGTAAGGACAAGACGTGACGGGGAAATTTCCTCTTGCGGAGCATATCTTTCGTTCATCTGCCGGAGAAAATTCCACGGAACAAGAATAGTGTTCAATTTATTGGAGAAACCGCAAATCCTTGCATTGTAGACAATATTCCTGTCACCCGGTTGGAATATAAGCTTTATCGGGAACACCTTTACCAATTCATCACTCAACTGCGGGAACCCTTTAGAGGCTGCAAAGCCGTAGTTGTACAAGTTTATATAGTTCCGCGGAATAACAATAGGGATAGTGTCACTCTCAAGTGTAGCATCCCATTCCGGAGCATCATCACCCAATGGAGTATAATCCTTCATTACAAACTCATCAGGTACAGCATCAAGGAAAATATCAGTCCTTATCCTTGCGTCTGCAATCGCAAAGGCAGCCTTGACCTCAAACATCAGAGTATAGAACTCACCGACCGAAGATACAGATGCCAGGTTCTCGAGGTCCTCAATCTCTTTCTTGCTGAACGACGGACGCAACCCGAACAGGTTGCCTATGGTGTTAGCTGTCTTGACAGGCTTTGTTATGACCATACTGCCTTTTGACATCAATTCATCATCATTGTCGGCAAAAGAGTCGAAATCAAGAAGAGCCTGCATTCCGGCAAGGACTATGACACCACCTATCAGGTTCACGACAGTAAACCCGAGTATCTGCCATATACTGACATTCTGCTTGAGCAGTTTGAACAACAGCCTCATATCCTCAATTATAGATTATATACAAAATCATATTTATAGGGTAACCTATACCCTATTGAAGTCACAATGACTCCTGCTCCGTCTTTCTGCTGACGTTCGCGTAACATATCAGCCATAACCGCAGCATTATCCTCATCAAGATGACTTACAGGTTCATCAAGCAGTATAAAGTCAAACGGTTGGCATAGTGCACGTACAAAAGCCACCCTCTGTTGCTGACCGAAAGACATACGCCCGCACGGAGCATCAAGTTTGTCTCCCAACCCCAGACGCGTCAGCATGGAACGGATCTCCTCCTCACCGGTATAACCGGTCAGCTGGTTATTCAGCAACACATTGTCTACCGAAGAGAGTTCTGGAAAAAGCCTCAGTTCCTGGAACATCATAGAGAGAGAATTGCGACGCAACGACACTGCATCACACATTTGCAACGATAACTCGCCACGTACGCTATCGATAACTGTAATCTTCCCGGTATAATCATTCCTCATGCCGTAAAGAAAGGAACAGAAAGAACTCTTTCCCCTACCCGATGCTGCTTCAACAAGGTATGACTTCCCCTTGACGAACTCGACAACACCACCCCAAACTTCAGCCGATGCACCCTGTTTGGGCACATCGGCAAAAGCCTCGAGGTTTACATTATTGAATTTAATCCGTTCAATCATTGTCAGGAAATACCTCAGAATGCGCCGAATGCCGAAGAAGAGGCGATAGCCATTGCCTCGTCAAGAATCTGCTTTAGCACATTCGTATCCTTATCAACCATATTGACTTTCAGGCTGCTTTCAGCAGGGTTCTTCATAACCACTTCGAAATTTTCAAACAACCCAAGTATCCCAAGAGCCATCTTGAACTCCGCCATATTACCCAAACCACTCTCCTGGCACATTGCGACAATAGCACTGATGTCACCTACCATGCCAGACTTTTCAAGTGCCGCAAAGCAATCATTGTCAGCTACATTCCTGTCAAACGCCTTCAATTCGCCATCCACGACAACCTCGTTGTAGATATTCTCGGGAAGTACAAAGATTGCATCATTCTTATACATCAGATAATAGTCATAGCCACCTGCCACAAATTCACCGGAACTACGATCATAGTACTTGTTCAAGCCGAGCGCATAAACATCATCACTGACACTCATCAATTCAACATCACCCATAAGAGCCAACACTGCATCGAAAGTTTCACGACCTTTACACTCCAAAGCAAACATCATCTGCGGCAACTCCTGAAGGCCCAATTTCTCAGGCTGCAGAACAGCGAACATGAATTCACCTGCTAAAGACTTGATCATCTCCTCATTAAATCCAAGCTCCTCAATCATGGGAAGCATTTCTTCCATATACTCAGATTCATGTTCAAATGCTTTGCCGAAGTCTAAAGCCACGTTGCATACTCCGACTGCATCAAACGGGACATATTCAAGGAACTTACCCTTTGGGGTCATCCAGTACTGCTCCATTTTATTCATATGTTCATCCGAAGCGTACATTCTGGTATCGATTTCCGCAAAGCCGTTCTCAAAATTGAGGTTTGCGAGAAGAGATAATCCTGCCTCTACATACAGATCATAAATTACAGACTGTTCTTCTGTTGTATAATAGCTTAACTTTGAAAACGTTTCAATCAAAGAAGCTGCATCCATAAAGAGTGAGGCATCGCTGTTTGCCGCAAAGAAATCTTCATATTTGCTATTATTGATAGCCTTTCTGTCCCCATCAAGAGCCATATAATCCCCTGCATCAGCATTACGGTTCTCACTGACTACTATGACCATAACCTCAGAGTCAAAAGCTACATCAAGTTCATTGTTGCCGGCGTTACCCAAATCCACTTTTGTAATACCGCCCTCTTCAACAAGTTCAACGCCTGTACCTTCAGCAAGAGTCTCAAAGACTTCTACAAAACGGTCCTTGTCCGACATCGCCATTGACACAACAACCTCTACCGGTTCAGTAGAAACAGACACCACCATCGGCTCATTCACATTGACACCCGATTTAGAAGGGTCGGTAATAATCTCCCTGAACATATCACGTGATTCCTTTGGCATTGAATTCACCATAAAATCAAGCGCAGTCCTGACCATTGGAACCTCAAGGATTTCTGACTCATTAATAACATTACCGAAGTTTGCTTTAACAAGCACCGCAGCATCGTCAGGTATCACTTCATATTGTTTTTTGTTTGAGTTATCGCAAGAGACAAAAAACAGGGTGAATACAGCAAGCAAAATGACTAAATTTGTTTTTTTCATATTTGTTATAGTTTTATCGTTAATAATAAGACGCTGAAAAACCCTTTTTTGCAACAGCAATATATAGGGTTTTGCATTAATTTAACAGATATCTAAAGAAAGCACTCCGGCCGTAGCCGGAGTGCACAAGTCAATTATTCCTTAACAAGTTCAAACTCCGCGCCTGACGCAAAGTCCTGACCATTCTGTGAACTTGTAGCCGTGAAGCGCACATAACGTGCCTTGACAGCCTTGTTAAACAGCACAGTCTTCTTGTCGGCATTGTTCTGGAACTCACCTTCGGCAACCAATGACCAGTTCTCACCGTCAACGCTCACCTCAAGCTTGTAACCCTTGATATTACCATTGGGGCCATCCTGACGAGGCATATACTTGAAGCCCTTTATTGCAACCTCATCATTAGCATCAAACTCAATCCAGTGAGGATAGTTTGCAACTGTCACAGAGTACATTGAGTGCCATATTGTCGATGGGTCACCGTCAAGCATCCTGTCAGGACCGTTACCCGGCTCCGAGCTTGAAGAAGCCTTCACGAATACAGGCACTGATGTAATCTTCTCATAGCTGTATGTAGCCTTGAGGTCAGATGCAGACTTCTCCCAAACAGTTACGCTACCGCCTGCGTTGAGGTCGACAGGCCCTGTATACTTGATAGCCTTGCCCTTGTTGTTTACCTTATAATATATCTCGGAACCGGGCTTGTTGCAAGACATCTTCACAATACCGCGGAGGTCGCGTGAAACAAGGACAGGAGTAGCACCGGATGCCTTCACATCAGCCTTTGCAACATAGTCGTCACCAGCCTTTACAGGACGCATGATGAAGCCCATGATATTCTCGCCGCCCTTTACGAGCTGATGGTCGAGAGCAAAACCCTGACCGCAGCTTGCACCGCCGAGACCGGTAACCTTGGTATCAATATTTAGCCATGTACCTGAAGAAGCAGGCAACTGGTGCGGGTGGCCCGCCTCGGTCATCTCGACAGCATTCCAAGGAAGCGCGCTTGTACACATGCCCTCAGTAGAAACGAACATCACACCATTACCCTGTGCATTTGTGAGCGCTGCCCAACGTACATCCTCGCGGTTTGCCATATCCTGTGGCTTGGGGAACGGAACGAACTGATCGGCAACAGTGCTATTGAACTGCTGTACATACGCTCCGTCGCAACGGTCATTGTAGTTGTTCCATGGACCACGGCCATAATATGTATAGTTGCAGAGTTCAGAAGGCAACTGCATTTCAAAACCGAGACGTGCAACAATCTGGCTTGCCTCGGAGCCCACAATCACACTGTTGAGCTCTACTGAGCCGTCGGGATAAACAGTCCAGATTCTGTTGGAGATGAAATGGAACGCATTAGGCGCCATATCATGCTCCGACTCAACAATTTCGAAGCTGCTGTTAGGCAAACGGTTGCATCTTGCCTGATGCTTTGCCTGTGTGCGTACAATGTACTGGAGCACTACTGAACCGTCCTTATTCTTCTTTGAAGTGAACGAGAGAACGCTATCCTGCAAGTTGTGCAGACCAATCGCGAACCAAGGCTTGAAGAACCATGTATCGTTGTCAACCGGCGCACGGAAGGCACTAAGTTTCATAGACTTGCCACCCTCAAGGATTGTTGTTCCGTCATAATCGACACTGTAGAACAAGCCCTTGTTATTGTCGAATACAATTCTGAATGAGTTGTCAGCACCCGTAAGGATTGTCTGCGCTGCAGCCTTGTCATTTTCCACTGTTACCTTTGTGCCGTTGTTAGCGACATCAGCAATGAATGCACTCTTGACAGCATCCTTCAAAGGCAACTGCTCATCCATCTGCACATAACCTTTCTTTGCCCAAGGCATATCCTTCTTCAAAAGGAACTCAACCTTCACAAAATACTCCTTGTTGGCAGCGAAATTTGCTTTGTTGAACTTCAGTTTTACATTCTTTGCTGTACGTGGAGCAATCTTCATGCCGGGCATGAAGTAAGAATCAATGCGCTTGCCATCCTCCCAGAGAGAGAATCTTATGTCAAGGTCGCACAAACAGTTGAAGTAACGCTTGTTGAAGATTTCGACCTCGCCGTTGTCGAGCATCTTGACACCGACATTCTGATAAACCTTCTTTACCTCATAATATTCCGGCTTTGGAGTGTGGTCGGGGAACATCACACCGTTCATACAGAATGTGAAGTCTGTGGGACGGTCACCGAAATCACCACCATATGCATAATACTTTGACTGACCTATTGAATCGTAGTGCAGGAATGCCTGGTCGGCCCAGTCCCATATAGCACCGCCGATGTAGAAGTTGGTGCTCTCGATAGCCTCCCAGTAATCGGCAAGACCACCACCGGCATTACCCATAGAGTGGGCATACTCCGAAATGTGGAAAGGATACTTCACATAAGGGTTCTGTCCCTTGACGTCATTACGTGTTGCCGCGATTGGAGGATACTGGTTAGAACCCATATCCACAATGCTGTTGTTTCGCTCATACTGAACCGGACGTGAAGCATCGAATGCCTTGAGCACATCATAAGCCTTGACGAAATTCTCACCTGGACCGGCCTCGTTACCGAGTGACCATATGCAGACTGACGGGCTGTTGATTGTTGCATGCGCCATCTCCATCACGCGTGCAATGTGAGCGTCAAGGAACTCGGGAACATGAGAAAGAGACTCCTTGTCGTAATAATACTCGTGGCTCTCGATATTGGCCTCATCCTCAAGGTATATACCATATTTGTCGCAGAGATAGTACCAGTAAGGAGCATCGGGATAGTGTGAGTTACGCACGTGGTTGATATTTCCCTGGAGCATGAGGAATACCTCCTTCTCCATCTGCTCGCGTGTGACATAATGGCCTGTGTGGATATTGTTCTCGTGACGGTTCACACCCTTCATCTTGATAGGCTTGCCGTTCAGGTAGTAGTAGCGTCCTGCCAGACCGAACTCATCGTCCTCGGCCTTTGTATCGCGGATCTCGACCTCACGGAATCCCATGTATGTTGATGCGGTCTCGAGCACCCTGCCCTTCTTGTCAAGCAAAGAGACAACCAATGTATAACGGTTAGGCACCTCGGCGCTCCACTTTGCAGGGTCAGCCACAGGCATATCAAGTTTGACAGTCTCTGTATCACCGGCAAGCAACTGCTCAAGAGGCACAGTCATTGCAGCGCCCTCAACAATCTCGTTCTCGTCGCTGTAAAGAGCATTCTTGTAGAGCTGAGCCTTTACCTGATACTTCTTCACCTTCTTTGCAGTGAGGTTGCGCACGTCAACCTCGATATTTGCTACAGCATCCTTGTACTGCGCGTCAAGGTCGGTGCGCACGCGGATATCGCGTAGCTCGACAGGATTGGTAGATGTCAACGACACTGTGCGGAAGATACCGGGGAGACGGAACATATCCTGTGCCTCAAGGAATGAGCCGTCACTGTTGCGGTAAACCTCGACAGCCACAACATTCTCACCCTCGACAAGATACTTTGTGATATTGAATGCAGCAAGGTTACGTGAGTTCTTTGAGAAACCTACGTACTTGCCGTTTATCCAGAGGTAGAAGAAAGAATCTACACCGTCAAAGTTGATGTATACCTGACGGCCTGCCCACTCTGAAGGCACTGTGAATGTGCGACGGTAAGAACCCACCTCGTTACGGTTCTTGTATGTAGCCCACTCCTTTGCAGGCTCACGCATCACACCGCCCTTCCAGTCGCCTACCGCAACCCGGTGGTGGAAAATAACCTTCTGGTTGGTATAAACAGGAGTTCCGTACTTCTGCGAGCCATCCGCCTGAAGGCCGTACACATTCCAGTTCATAGGAACCTGCACCTTGTCCCACTTTGACACATCAAAGCCGGGCTTGAAGAAATCCACCGGACGCTCCCAGGGATTACCTACCCAATTGAAGCTCCATGTACCGTCAAGCGACATATAATACTCACTGTTCTCGGGCAACACCTTACGTGCCGACTCCTCGCTGCCGAATGTAAAGAACCAAGCCTTGGGCTGTTCCTTGTTCAGAGCCAACTCTTCGGGAGACTCCCACTCTGCGATACCGGGCTTTTGCCCTTTCTCATAACTGTAGCCACGGGGTGCTTCTACATCACCGTAGGCAAACCCCTTGAGATTCTGTGCATAGCCCATTGATAACGAAAAGGCTGCCAGAACTGCCAATACAAAATGTTTTTTCATAAATATGGTTTTAAATTCATTAAATTCCCCATCAACTAATGAAAAACGCGCGTACGCGCACGTATGTAAAACTTTGTAAAGTTAATGATTTTTCCCTAAAACAAGAAGCCGTTTGATATTTATTTCACGATTGCTTGAAAATTGTTCTTATTGTCAAATATATCGTACCATTCAAAGATTGCTGTCAATCTATTATCTATTGTCCTTAAAGAAGGAACGCTTGAGACTTATCTCCCGAACATAGTCGCAATAGTTCATCTGTGAAAACTCATATCCACGGTACCATTGGGTACGGATATCCGATATAAGCAAAATACCCAATGGCAATTCTAACTGTTGATACGAACCTATCCAAAAATTGCAGTGCGTATCATTAGGATTACTCTGCATTGAGTTCCGCATCTGTTCCCAGGAACACCCGGCCTCATTAGTGTCCTATCAAAATCCGCTGTTATCTCTATAGGTATTTGAGCGTCAGCTGTTTATGACAATATTTAAAAGAAACGGATTTGAAATTAAACTTCTGAAAATGTTGATTCTCTATAAGAACACCATTGTTCATTATCAGTAAGTTACAAACTCATTTTCTCAAAAACATCTTGGATAAAAATTTAACGGGACACCAGTGATAAAAAAAATAAAAGCTACCTATGGCAGCTTTTATTATGCGTCATCAATACAGGTGCTATTACTTAGCAGCCTCAAGAGAAGCCTTACGGAAAGCCTTCATAGCCTTCTCAAGCTCCAAAGAAGCCTTACGTGCGCGTGTACCTGCAGCCTTGTTACCCTTCTCAGCCTGAGCTGTAGCATCAGCCGCAAATGCAGCATAAGTCTCCTGAATTTTCTCAATCAATTCTTTCATAACAATTTCAATTAATATGGTTAATGATGCACAAAGATAACAAAATTTAGAATAACAAGGCATAAAAGCCATTTTTTTTGCTAAAAAGCAGAATTATTTTTCAATAAGACAAAGAATATCCCCAACAGGAACCACTTTTTAGAGCTTAAAAAAGGTTTAGGATACGCCCTGAGCCCCAGAATTGATATATTTACTTTACTGTTGAAATTGCCTCACGGTCAAATAAACGTAATCGGGGCTCAGTAGAAATTTAGTGTGGGTAATATTGTACTTATATAATTCTTTTTTAGGCCGAAATATCTTATTCCAAGTTCGGTTTTACCCTTAATCTGTTATCT
>CALCEC010000013.1 GCA_937900095.1 uncultured Bacteroidales bacterium
GGCTCTGCATAAGCATCTCTGTGATACCGGCCGTGCCTCCGAAATTGCCGTCAATCTGGAACGGAGCGTGAGTGTCCCAAAGGTTGTCGAGCGTGCCGTTCTTCAGCAGGTTGCCGAATAGTGTGTATGCATGGTTGCCGTCATGCAGACGTGCCCACTGGTTGAGCTTCCAGCCCATGCTCCAGCCTGTAGCGCCGTCACCGCGGTGGGTAAGCACGACTTTAGATGCCTTGGCAAGCTCTGGCGTAGTTACAGGGGATATTGTGCGTCCTGGGTGCAAACCGAACAGATGGTTCACGTGACGGTGCTGGTCATTGGGGTCATCGATATCCTTGCTCCACTCCATGAGTTGGCCGTAACGTCCAATCTGGTAAGGAGCGAGCTTTGCAAGCACGTTTTTCCACTCCTTGCGCAGCTTTGCGTCAACGCCAAGCTCCTCGCTGGCTGCGATTGCATCAAGCAGAATCTCACGTACCACACCATGAACGAATGTGGCGCCCTGGTCAATGGGGCCATGCTCGGGTGATGTAGAAGGAGCTGCGGTGTATGTGCCGTCGGGTTTCTTCCAAAGGTAGTCGACAGCGAATATTGCGCTGCTCTTTATAATTTCATATCCTGTCTCCTTGAGGAACTTCTTGTCGCGTGTGTAATCGTAGTAGTCCCACACATGTGTTGCGAGCCATGGTCCTGCCATTGGGTTGAAGTTCCATGACATATCCTGACTTATTAGCGGTGCTGTGAAGCCGAAGATGTTGCCCGATATGCTTGCTGTCCAGCCTCTTGCACCGAAGTAGGACTTTGCAGTCACTGCACCCGGCTTGATGAGTGTGCGTATGAAGTCAACCAACGGCAGAACGCATTCGTCAAGGTTGGTCGCGCATGCGGGCCAATAGTTCATCTGCAGGTTGATGTTGTTGTGGTAGTCCACGCGCCAAGGGCCGTCGACATTGTTGTGCCACATACCCTGCAGGTTCGCAGGCAGGTTGCCCGGACGTGAGCTTGCTATGAGCAGGTAACGTCCGAACTGGAAGTAGAGACGCTCAAGCCCGTAATCAGCCTTGCCGGTGCGGTAGCTCTTTAGACGTTTTGGGGTTGGCAGGCTTGCTACACCAGGATATTCCAGTGTGGTGGGTGCGTTGGGGTTGATGTCCAGCTGTACGCGGTTGAAAAGTGCCGAGTAATCGGCATAGTGCTCTTTGAAAAGTTCATCGTATCCCTTTGCGACAGCGTTCTTCATCCACAGGGCTGTTGTCTCGTCCGGGTTCACGCCTACATATGCCTTGGGGTCGCTGAAATCGGGGTCAAAATTGATTTTATAATCAGTATCGGCGGTAACGTAGAAACATACCTCATCGGCACCGCTGATACGAATTTTGCCTTCCTTTACCTCCATCTTGCCACCTTTGTTGATAGCCTTCACTCGCAGGGTGTACTGCATACTGTTGTTGTCGAGTTTTGCCTTCCACATGATGCCGTTGTTTCCGTCACTCTCCAATTTGCCCTCCGATACAGGGTTGGGGGCATAGCTTAATGTGAGATTCTGCATCCCCGGTTTGCTTGCGCTGAACTTCATTACCAGCACGTTGGCGGGGTATGAGACAAATGATTTACGTTCATATTCGACTCCGTCCTTTGTGTATTGTACCACTGCAAGTGCTGAATCGAGCGAAAGTATGCGCTTGTAATCGCCAAGACCCACCATGCTGTGCCCTGTCTCAATGTAAATCTCGCCCATTGTTGTGAAGTTGCCGAAACGGAAAGGTTTCTCGCCATAGTACTCATACGACGCTGTGCTGTTGAAGTTCTCGCGTGTGAGCTTTGCTGCCTTTGCGTCGTCACCGTCAAGGAATGCCTGACGTATGTCATCGAGCAGATGCGCCGACTCCTTGTTCACGTTCCAGTAGTATTCGGCGCCTTTCTCTGTATTTGGGCCACCGCGCCACAGGGTCTTCTCGTTGAGGGTGATGCGCTCGGCTTCAAGCGAGCCCATGATGTTGGCGCCTATGCTGCCGTTACCAATGGGCAGTGACTGCGATTCCCACTCCTGGTCGGGGTTCACCGCTCCTTCGCCTGCCCATTCAGGCTTGTCACGGCCCATCCACAGGTCGGGACGTCCGCCGTACCACACGCTACGTCCCTTGAGGGTTGTGGGTTGGTCGAACCACACCGAAAGGCCGTGGATATAATCACTCTGCGCCTGGATGCCAAGCGCACACATCAATAAAACGATTAAAGTGCTTGTCTTTTTCATATCATTTGGTTTTGTCTTCTTGCGTGTTTATATGCTGTATAAGTCTTGCCACATGCAGACGGAAGCTCTGGTTGTAGTCGCGTTCCAGCCCGGCTTCCTCTGTGAGCCTGCGCACGGTGCCCTGTATGTCATCCACGCGCTTTAGTGCCCCACTGCCGTCGCTCGCAATGCTGTATATCTCAATATCCTTGTTGCCGAGTTCTATGAAATAACCACCGGCAATTGCCGTTCTCTTTACTGTTGCCATTCTGATTACACAAAGAACATTACAACAAGCTGTATTATCACCACCCGCAGGAACATACATACCGGGTATACGGTAGCGTAAGCCACTGACGGGTTGTCACCGTCGATAGTCTCGTTGGCATAGCTCAAAGCCATGGGGTTCGCCATGGATCCGCACAACACCCCTGATACCGAACCGAAGTCAAGCCTGAGCCTGCGCATCGCGAATATTCCTGTAATGACCACCGGAACGAATGTTATCAGCAGTCCGAGTGCCAACCAAAGTATTCCTTCGGGGCGCATCACTGTCTCAAAGAAATGCTCTCCTGCGTCAAGGCCAAGACAGGCAAGGTAAAGGTTCAGTCCCAGTGCCCTGAGCATCATGTTTGCGCTCTGTGTAGTGTATGTTACCATGTGCAGGCGCGGGCCGAATGTGCCTATGAGTATTCCCACGATTATCGGTCCTCCGGCAAGTCCCAGTTTCACGGGGAGTGATATACCCGGAATCGAAAGTGGGATACATCCTACCATAAGTCCCAGAATCATACCTATGAACACCGATACAAGGTTAGGCTCGTTGAGGCTCTTGACGGCGTTGCCGAGGATGCCTTCAACGCGCTTTATGTCTGCGGCCTCGCCTACCACGGTAATGCGGTCGCCAAGCTGCAGTATAAGGTCGGGTGTGGCAAGCAACTGCACTCCCGAGCGGTAAACGCGGCTGATGTTTATTCCGTAATTGTTCCTCAACCTCAATGATGAAAGCTTCTTGCCGTTTATCTCGGGGCGTGTAACAAGTATACGTTGCGAGATGAGTTCGCTGTCAATTTTGTTCCAGTCAATCTCGCTGCTGTTCCAGTCCTTCTTCTCCTTCTCACCGAAGACAAGACCCAGTGCCTCGGCTTCATTGGGTTTTGTTATCACTAATAGAATGTCATTCTCAAGCAGTTGCCTGTCGGACATCGGTATCAACACATGTCCGTTGTGCCACATACGTGAAATGACGAAGTTATGCTTGCTTATGCTTGCGACTTCAGCAATGGTCTTGCCGAATATTCCCGGATTTGTGACACGGTAGCTTGCTATGAAAACATTCTTCCTGTGCTTGCTGTCGGGTAGCGGCATATCACTCTTGCGCACAAAAAACTTGCGCAACACTATTATCGCCATTATCACGCCCACAACACCCAGCGGATATGTCAGCGCGCAGCCCAGTGCAGCTCCGCTACTCTCAATGCCCATCTGTTCCAATGTCTGCTGTGCAGCAGCAAGTGCCGGAGTGTTGGTGGTTGCCCCACATAGTATACCCGACATGTCCGACATCGGTACACCGCACAATATTCCCAACACTATGGCAGCTGCTGTACCGGTGAGCAATACCATCAATGCCGGAGTAATGAGCTTTGCCCCCTCGGTGCGCATCGAACTGAAGAAACCGGGACCGACCTGCAGGCCAAGGGCGTATACAAAGAGCACCAGTCCGAATGTCTCGGCATAGTATAGCATCTGACTGTCTATGCTCAACCCCAAGTGTCCGGCAAGAATGCCGATGAAAAACACAAATGTGATGCCGAGCGAGATACCGCGCACGTGTATACGCCCCAGGATAAGTCCCAAGGCCGAAATGAGCGACAGTACCACAATCGCTTGCAGTGCCGAATGTTCGAAGAGCAGTGTGCTTATATAGTCCATTCTTTTATTTGTCTGTTATTTTATGCCCATCTCCTCGAGAAGATATCCTGCACCGCCTATGCGGTCAACAACGAACAGCACGTAACGTATGTCAACCGATATGTTGCGGCATATGGATGGGTCAAACTCAATATCACTCATTGTAGATCGCCATGTGCGGTCAAAGTTGATACCTACAAGTTCGCCCTTTCCGTTGAGCACAGGTGAACCTGAATTACCGCCTGTCGTATGGTTCGATGCAAGGAAACACACTGGCACGCTCTGTTTGCCGTTCTTGCCGATGGCCCAGCGCCCGTAGTCCTTGTCCTTGTATATGTCGCGCAGGGATTGCGGTATGTCATAGTCATAAATCTCGGGGTTGTCCTTTGCGATGATACCGTCGAGTGTGGTGAGGTGAGTGTGGTACTCGCCGTCGGCATTCTCATAACCGGTCACGGTGCCGTATGCCACACGCAGGGTGAAGTTTGCATCGGGATAGAAGGCGCGCTCCTTGTCCCATTCGCGCAGTGCCTGCATATATGTGCGGTACCATTTCTCGATTGCGGGTACATTACTCAGGTTGCGGTAAGCATATTCGCGGTTGTGTGCAAGTGCATCGGCAAACCAGCCCGCAAACTGCACCATGGGGTCGGTAATGTACTTCTCGCGTGTCAAAGGGTACTCTGTGAGAATAAGTGTGTTGGCGAACATGTGGTCAACAAAAGCCTCGGGACTGCCATGCTTCTCAATAGCTGCAACAAGTGGTGCAGGGACATTCTCCTTTGGCATACGTGCGATATATTCGCTGAGCATTCGGCGCGAAATTGCGTGGTCAACCTCCTTCCTGTAGTCGTTCAGGTAGGTCTTGCGTGCTTCGGCCTGTTTGTCCGCGGTAAGTTTCTGGCCGCTGGCATCGTAGATGTGGAACCAGTATGCGAAGTTGAAGAACTCCATGCCGAGGATTGACTCATTGAAGAGCTCGCGTGCAAAGTAGTGCGGGATGACCTCCTTGTATGCGGCGTGCATCGAGTCGAGCAGGTTCGCATACTGTGGTTTGTCGGCAGCCCATGCTGCGAATGCCTTCTCATACTCTTTCTTCTTCTCCACAGTGCCCAGTTTGCCCAGGCCAAGGCTCTCGCCCTGCCACTTCTTCCATGCATTGGCAATGTTGGCGTGCTTTGCCGCATATGCGATGCGTGTAGCTACATCCTTTGACTGCGCCTCGCTGATGATGTCAAGGCGAATGGTGCGCAAGGCTATCTTCATAGGGTTAGATACCTCTGCAACATACTCCACGGCATCAGATGTCACATACTCCTGTGTGTTTCCCGGAAAACCGTAAATCATTGTAAAGTCACCCTCCTCGACACCCTTTGTCGATACCTTGAAGTGGCGTGCAGGGTGGTAAGGCACGTTGTTTACAGAATATTCGGCAGGCTCATTGTTTGCGTTTGCATATACGCGGAAAATTGAGAAATCTCCCGTGTGGCGTGGCCATACCCAGTTGTCGGTATCACCGCCGAACTTGCCAATTGATGATGGCGGTGCACCCACCAGGCGCACGTCGCGGAATGTGCGGTATACATAAAGCACCTTTTGGTTACCGTAGTAGATTGGCTCGATTTTAGCCTTGTCGGCATTGTGCATCTTCTTTGCCTCATCGATTATTGTTGTCTCTTTCTCGCCGGCCGCAATGCGTGCGGTAACATCCTCCATCTTCACAAGCAGTGTCACCGTGAGCCCGGGAACAGGCAGTTCCTCGCTGCGTGACATTGCCCAGAAACCGTCGGTGAGGTAGTCATGCTCAACGGATGAAAGTTTCTGTATAGAACTGTAACCGCAATGGTGGTTTGTGAGCAATAGGCCGTCGGGTGATATGAATTCACCGGTACATCCGCCGCCGAACTGCACCACGGCATCCTTGAGTGATGCCTTGTCGTCGGAGTAGATGTCATCGGCTTTCAGCTTGAAGCCCATCTTACGCATCTCCTTGATGCGGCTCTTTATGTTGTTGGGCAACCACATACCCTCATCGGCGGTAGCTGTTGCGAATGTGATGCACGCAAGCGCGCAGAGGAAAAGTCTCTTTATCATAGTCAATACTGTATTATATTTTTTGCGAATATAATACTTTTAGGCGAAATGTAACCATAAAAAACAGACAATCACCGGTTGTTCACCGATAATTGTCTGTTATAATGTTTGTTTATGTAGTAGTTACTTCACTGCATTACCCTTCAATACTATGCGCTCAATGATAGGTGTCTGGTGTGCATATGGCATGAAGGCGAGCGACGGCAATGGCTTTGTAATGTAGAAATTCGCCATTTTACCGCGGGTTATTGAACCGAAATCCTTGCTTTCGCCCATGGCGCATGCACTGTTGAGGGTGGCTGCGTTCAGTGCCTCGGCAGGGGTCATCTTCATCTTTATGCTTGCGAGCGAGGTCACGAACCTCATGTTTCCCGACGGGGCTGTGCCAGGGTTGTAGTCCGATGCCAGCGCAACAGCCAACCCTGCATCAATCATCTTGCGTGCAGGCGGGTAAGTTATACCAAGGAAGAATGCGCAGCCGGGGAGCATCGTCGGCATTGTGTCGCTACCGCTCAGGGCCTCAATCTGCTCATCGCCCATTGACTCAAGATGGTCAACGGAAAGTGCATCGTGCTTAACTCCAACCTCCACGCCGCCTGAGATGGCCAGCTCATTGGCATGAATCTTCGCGCGGAGGCCGTAGCGTGCACCTCTCTCGATTATCTTTGCAGTCTCCTCCGGGGTGAAGAATCCGCGGTCGCAGAATACATCAACGTAATCGGCAAGGCCTTCTTTTGCAACAGCAGGAATCATGTCGTTGCACACATGCTCCACATATTCGCTCTGGCGTCCTTTGTATGCGCGCCCCACGGCATGTGCCCCCAGGAATGTGGCACGTACCTCAAGCGGAGCGGTTTCTCTTATGCGGCGTATCACGCGCAGAATCTTAATTTCGTCCTCAAGCGTGAGTCCGTAGCCCGATTTTATCTCAACAAGACCGGTGCCCATTGCCACAATCTCGTCAATGCGCTCCATAGCCTGGCGGTAGAGTTCCTCCTCGGGAGTGTCGTGCAGGCGGTCGGCAGAGTTCAGGATGCCGCCACCGCGCTTGGCAATCTCCTCGTATGAGAGACCGTTGATTTTGTCAAGGAACTCCTGCTCGCGGCTGTCGGCATAAACAATATGCGTGTGCGAGTCACAGAACGATGGGAACAGCCAACCCTCTTGTGCATCAATGACTTCGTTGCCATCGGCATCGGGTATGTTGTCCATCGTACCGTAGTCCTTTATGCGTGTTCCATCGGTTAGCAACCATGCATTTTCAAGCATGGCAATCTCGTCCATAGCCTTGCCGCAGACGCGTGTACGTCCGCTCTCGTCAATGCCTACAATGGTGCCTATGTTCTTAATTAGCAAGTTCATATTCATTCAGGAACTTAACCGATGATGCAATATGCGGGAACATCACTGTGTCGTTGTCAACAAAAGGAACCACCTTGCGGTATGCATCGAAGATTGCCTCTACAGTATCCGAAGAACGCATCGGACGGCGGAACTCCAGCGCCTGTGCCGCATTCATCAGCTCAATGGCAAGCACACGTTCGCTGTTCTGTACAACCTTCCACAGCTTTGTTGCCGCATTTGAACCCATACTCACGTGGTCCTCCTGTCCCTGCGACGATGGAATGGAGTCGCACGATGCCGGCCAGCAGAGTCCTTTTGACTGGCTCACGATGGAGGCTGCTGTGTACTGCGGAATCATGAATCCGCTGTTGAGTCCCGGGTTGGCAACGAGGAAGTGCGGCAGGTTGCGTACTCCGGATATAATCTTATATATGCGGCGTTCCGAGATATTGGCGAGTTCGGCAATCGCAATGGCAAGGAAATCCATTGCAAGGGCAATGGGCTGTCCGTGGAAGTTGCCGGCAGATATTACCTCGTCAGTGTCGGGGAATACGGTCGGGTTGTCGGTAGCCGAGTTTATCTCTGTCTCAAGCACGCTCCAAACGTATGCAATAGTGTCCTTTGAGGCTCCGTGTACCTGTGGAATGCAGCGGAAAGAGTAGGGGTCCTGCACATGCTTCTTAGGTTGCTTGATAATCTCGCTGCCGTCGAGGATGGTACGTATGTTCTTTGCTGTCTCAATCTGTCCGGCGTGTGGGCGTATGGCATGCACATTATGCTCGAACGGTTCAATGCGTCCGTCAAAGGCATCCAACGACATTGCGCCTATGTGGTCGGCCCAGCGGCTCAGACGCTTTGCGTTGATGAGTGAGTACACACCGTATGCCTGCATGAACTGTGTGCCGTTGAGCAGTGCAAGCCCCTCCTTTGAGCATAGTGTGATAGGCTCCCACCCCATTCTCTGCATCAGCTCTTCACCGCTGATGATGTTGCCGTCAATCTCAACTTCACCAAGACCAAGGAGCGGCAGGCACATGTGTGCCAAAGGCGAAAGATCACCCGATGCACCCAATGAGCCCTGCTCGTATACCACAGGGATGATGTTGTTGTTGAACATGTCGGCAAGGCGCTGTACGGTGATGAGCTGCACTCCTGAATGGCCGTAAGAGAGTGACTGCACTTTCAAAAGAAGCATAAGGCGTGCGATATCCTTCGGTACGCGCGGACCTGTTCCGCAGGCGTGTGACATCATAAGGTTCTTCTGCAACTGCGAAAGGTTGTCCTTGTCTACCGAAATGTTGCACAATGAGCCGAAGCCTGTTGTGACACCATAGATGGGACGCCCCGCGTTCTCCATCTTCTTGTCAAGATACTCGCGGCAATGGTTTATGCGCTTTACTGCATCGTCGCTGAGGGCGATGTTGTAACCCTTGACCAGGATTTCTTCCACACGGTCAATGGTAAGGTGCTCTGCACTGATATAATGAGTCATATTATCTGTTATTGTTGGTTATTCGTTCTTTTGCTGTTGCTATTGCGTACTGTCATTGACTCGTTTTGCTTTTCGCAACCCAAACGGCATAACCTACGGCTATGCTA
>CALCEC010000014.1 GCA_937900095.1 uncultured Bacteroidales bacterium
TCTTTTCCTAAATCACTCAACTTTTTGCTTAGCCCCCAGACTTTGCCGGTGAGCCCTTTTATTTAAGATGCGAAGATAATATTTTTATATCATCCCCCCCAACTTTTGCAGGTGAGCCAATACTTTATATATTATTCTTCTGTCGGGTAAAATATAAATGGTGGAGTTTTTAGTTTGGTCCAACCTTGATATTGTTTCCCATCACTGTCTGAATATTTGACATAATACCAAAGTCCGATAATATCATAGATTGCCATTCTGTAGTAGTCATCTACCTTAACAATAATCTCGCTACATTCATTGGGCTCTTTATACAGATACCCAACTACTTCGTTTTCAGAAAAGAAATTTTCGTAGTCACAAAAATCACCAAGGTTGAGTGACCTTGTCCCTTTTTTGTACCGTATGGGTGGTATGTTCTCATCTTCATGCATTATACAAAGATAGTCATCATTGTCCTTTTTGCTGATTGTATCATATATATGAACTATCTCATATTCTGCTGGGAATTTTATTTCCCAGCTATTTTTTTTACATATTTCAGCATCTCGTTTCAATGAACCAATGAATGTGCGTGATACCCATCGGTCAATATGTGTCAATCTATATTCATTCAGTATCAATCGGGTTAAGGAACACCACTTGTCAGCCGTGTGTTTAACAGTTTTGTCCTTTATCAATTTTTCCAGTCCATTCCACTCGAAAATCTCCGGATAGATGCCTGGCGCAAAAGTAGGGTCAAAATATGTATCTTCATCAACATGTACATTTATCTCAATTGGCTTGAAAAACAAGGTAGAATCCTTTAGGCTGTGTATACGGAATGCACCCTTGTTTGTTTTGATTTCAGCAAACAGTTCCTTACCAAAAAGGCGATTTTCTGTATATATGTATACAGTATCATTCTTGTAATTTATGATATTCAAGCTATCAATCTCTTTGCCGTATTCGTTTATTACGCCAATCCTGATTTCTTCTTTTGAATGTTTGACAGTTTGAACGAACCCTTCCTTGTACGGACCGGGGCTCATGAAATCAATCTCTCTTCCTTTGAGGGCATGTTTCAGTGATACATAGTCGCAGACTCTTGGATACTGGGCCATGATTGAAATAAATGCGGTCAGCAACATGCTAAAAAATACAATAGTCCTCTTCATATAAATCAATGTTTACGGTATGGATATTGTGCGGCATATCCTTGCGGTTTGTTGCGAAGATAATGATAAATATGTAAAATTCTATATGATAACTGATTATTTTACCTCTCGGCGCTGAAGTATGGCGTCAATAATTGCAGGACTTTCCAATTTGGAATTTTGGAGAGAATACAAGTACAAAATGATATAGATTCCATAAGATATCTTTTAGAAATCACTACAACTTCTTAAAATAACGTGAGTTCGATATAAGCTAAATCAAATCGCGAACCTGTCATCCCGACAGAGCGTAGCGACGAGGGATCTCTGAATCCGCGAATAATGAGATTCCTCACACAAGGTTCGGAATGACAAAATACGCTAAATTTTAGTATAAATTCTTATATCGAACTCACGTTAAAATATTATAATTATACAGCATCAATTGAAACACAATGCTCCTTTTTAATTAAATTTGCAGAATATTTAGAGTTAAGAAGATTTGAGAACTATCTAATTTATAAACTATGAGAAAAATCCGTTTGTTTATGCTGCTGATGCTTGCTGTAGTGTTGGCAATGCCTGTAGCAGCGCAAAAGGGTGAGCAGCTTCCGGTAGATCCCTCTATCAGGATAGGTAAACTGAAGAATGGCCTCACCTATTACATCCGTCACAATGCTAACCCCGAGAAGCTTGTGAACTTTTACATTGCCCAGAAGGTGGGCTCAATCCAGGAGGAAGAGGACCAGCGTGGTCTTGCCCACTTCCTTGAGCACATGTGCTTCAACGGCACAGAACACTTCCCCGGCAAAGCGCTCATCAACTATCTTGAGGGTATCGGCGTAAAGTTCGGTGCTGATCTTAATGCTTATACAGCAATAGATGAGACTGTGTATAACATCAACAATGTGCCCGTGAATGTAGAGGGTGCCATTGACTCTTGTCTGTGGATTCTCCACGACTGGGCAGACGGTCTTATCCTCGACGGTGAGGAGATAGACAAGGAGCGTGGCGTAATACACGAGGAGTGGAGAGGCCGCAATACGGCGATGATGCGTATGCAGGAGCGTATGCTTGCCGACATCTTCCCCGGCAGCCGTTACGGTAAGCGTCTCCCCATCGGTATAATGGAGGTAGTGGACAACTTCCCTCATCAGGCTCTGCGCGACTACTACGAGAAGTGGTATCGTCCCGACTTGCAGGGTATCGTAATCGTCGGTGATATCGATGTCGATGAGGTCGAGAAAAAGGTGAAGAAAATCTTCAAGAAAATCAAGAAGGTAAAGAACCCTGCCGAGCGCATCTATTATCCTGTCGATGATAACAAGGAGATGATTTTCTCACAGCAGATTGACAAGGAGCAGCAGAATTATGTGCTCCAGCTGATGTATAAACACGATGTTCCTGCCCGTGACCAGCGTAACACAAAGGAGTATATCCGCGAGAACACCAAGCGTTCATTCGCAATCTCTATGTTGAACAGCCGTTTCTCGGAGATTATGAGCAAAGATAATCCACCTTATCTGCGTGCCGGCGTAGGTTACAGCGGCTTCGGTGTCACAGAAACAAAGAAAGCCTTTACGGTAATGGTGCAGTGTAAGCCCGAGCAGATTCTCGAGGCAATTCCTATGGTGTTTACTGAAGTTGAGCGTGCTCGTCGTTTCGGCTTTACACAGCCTGAGTTCGACCGTCTGAAAGAGCGTATGATTGCAGGTACAGAGAGCTGGTATGCCGAGCGTGACAAGCGCACCAACGACTACTATGTACAGAACTGCATCCGTCACTTCCTTGATGAGGTTGACATGATGGCTCCCGAGAAAGAGTATGAACTGACACTCGATATCATCAACTCTCTTACACTCGACGAGATAAATGAGGTACTCCCGTCATTGCACCGCGAGGATAACCGTGTGGCCGTTTCTTTCGCCCCCGAGCGTGAGGGTGCTACATATCCCGGCAAGAATGACATCGAGATGCTTCTGAAGATGGTTGGCAATGCAAGGATTTCGGCATATGAGGACAACGCAGTCGATGCACCTCTGCTTGCAGAGATTCCTGCCGGCGGCAAGGTTGTGAAGACCGAGGAAGGCAAGTGGGGCTCAACAGTGTGGACCCTCTCCAACGGTATCAAGGTCATTGTAAAGCCTACTGATTTCCAGGCCGATGCAATTAACCTCAGCGGTTACAAGGTTGGTGGTACAAACCGTTATCCCGACAGCGAGAGGGTGAACATCGGTATGCTTTCTGCATTGTCAAGCATAGGCGGCTTCGGCGCTTTTGACGCTACCCAGCTGAGCAAGAAGCTTGCAGGCTGCACAGCATCTGCAAGCGTGGGTACAAGCGCAATATATGACATCATCAGTGCCGGCTGTTCTCCAAAGGATGCCGAGGAGATGTTCCAGCTGCTATATCTGAAGTATACCTCTCCACGCAAAGACGAGCAGGCATTTGAGTCATACACCACACGTATGCGCAATAACCTCAAGGACAGAAACCTCAACCCCAATACGGCACTCAACGATACTATGGTAGTTGCTCTGTATGGCAACCACCCACGCGTGAAGCCGTTTGTAGCTGCCGATGTGGATGCAGTGGATTATGACAGGGTGCTTGAGATTTACAAAGAGCGCACAAGCGATGCTACAGGCTACCAGTTCTTCATTGTAGGTAATGTTGACCTTGATGCTATCAAGCCTCTTGTCGAGCGTTATATCGGTGCACTGCCTTGCAACGGCCGTGTAGAGAAGATTGAGAAGACTACTGTAGAGACACGCACAGGTGTCTACCGCAATAACTTCAAGAACAAGATGGAGAATCCTACAGGTACAGAGAACATCATCTATGCCGGTAAGATTGACCCATCACGCAAGAACCGCATTGTCATGAGCTTCCTGAACCAGGTGCTGAACATTGTCTACACCGAGGAGGTGCGTGAGAAGGAGGGCGGTACATACGGTGTTGGTGTACGCGGTTCTATCTCAAAATATCCCGAGGGTGAGTACTCTCTGCTTGTGAACTTCAATATGTCGCCCGAGCGTCGTGAGGAACTTGCGGCAATCATCGTACGTGAGTTTGAGAAGATTGCAGCACAGGGCCCTGTTGCCGAGCATGTCGAGAAGGTCCGCAGCTATATGCTCAAGTCATTCGAGGAGAGCCAGAAGAAGAACGGCGCATGGATGAACTGGCTCTACAGCTACTACTTCGATGGCGAGGATAACTATAGCGGTTATGAGGAGCTTGTAAAGGGCATCACAGCCGAGGATATCCGCCTGCTTGCAAAGTATATCCTTGACCAGGGTAATTTCATCGAAGTAAGTATGACACCCGCAGAGTAATATCTGCTTTAAGCTTGCAATTTAAAAGCTATTTTTAATTCATTCCAACTTGAAGAGGACGACATTGTCGTCCTCTTTTTGTTTATTGCGTGTGCCAAAAAAGACTAAATGACGCTTTTACGGTTAAATTGTATTAAATGTTTCATGTGTAAAGTGATATTATGCCTTTTTATTGGTCTTATATATGTAACAATCAAATGATAATCGATTATGGATGATTTTTACTATGAACTTGAGGGTATGCGCAAGCTTAGAAGAATGACGATGTCGCAGATAAGAGAATGGTCGGACGGCGGTGTCACAGGTATGTGTTCCAGTTATCTTGAACCGGCAGTCAAATTGTCCCGTGTAACCGGTAAATATATACCGGTCAATATGTGTGAGGATGAAAGTGGAATTGAGGATGAGGGCAACGTCTGCAATCCCGAGTTGGGCGTGCTCGAGTTTGCCGATGCTTATGCCCAGATGGACGAGGACGGTACGCTTGACAGCTCTACACGCTTTCTTTTATTGAAGAACATTATCCATAGTTTCAATGATAGATACCGTCGGGAATATGATAGTCCGGAACCGTCGCTTAAGGAACTGAACTGTTTTATCAATGCCGCAATGGCGATGCAGAGATATGACAATGAAATGGTGCCTATTAGTCTGAAAGCCGAACTCTTTCGTGAAATAGGGCTGTTCGGACAGGTGCAATATATGTGTAAAAAATTTGAAGGGGCACCAGGACTTGAGGAGGTCTTGTCACATGCACTAAATGGCAAGACCCGCCCGTTTGTTACAAGAAAATACAATCCTGGATTCATGGATTGTGACAAATAGGTATCAGAATATACAAAGAAGCTCCCGCATATAATCAATGCTGGAGCCTCTCGTTATTTAACGTGAGTTCGATATAACAATTAGTACTGCAATTTAGCGTATTTGTCATCTCGAGCGAATGTGAGAGATCTCTTATTTCGCGATATTTTGAGATCCCTCGTCGCTTCGCTCTGTCGGGATGACAGTTCCGCAATTTGGTTGAGTTTATATCGAACTCAGGTTATTTAAGCCTTGTCAGAATGCCAGACCTAACCTGAATCCAAGACAGTTGATGATATCCTCGGAGTAGGTCATGATGTTGCACTTGTTTGTGGCAAAGCTGTAATAGAGTGCAAAGTGGAAGCCTATGCTGTTGGCCCAAGGATACCAGTTGAAACCTACCTCGGGTGACATATAGAATCCCCAACGGTCCTGGCTCTTCAGGAAAATGTAATAATAGTTGTTGAACTCCGCATAGCACATTCCGAGCTTCATTCCCACATACGGCTGCATGTCTGCCTCGATGAACCTGTAGCGTGCGAGCAGTCCGAAGGGGAGTGTGAACATCTGGTGCTGCTGGTCGGTGTTCAGCGACAGGGTCTTGTCAAGATGCAGTGTCCTGCGTGAGAAATACTCGTTGTTGCTGTGGAAGTTCAGGAACGCACCAACGGCAATCTGCGGAGTAACATAATATCCGCCCTCAAAGTTCATACCCCAGCCGCTGGCACCATTGGAAAAACTGTTGCCCAGTGGGATGTTGAACTGCCAGTCGATGTTGTAATAACTGTCAAGCGATATCTGTGCCTTGCTCTTTGACGGGATGGCAAGCACGCAGACAAGGAGCATTATTGATGATAGTCTGGTTATAGTTTTCATAATTGTACTGTTTTTGAAGTTCTACATCCTATTTCTTCAAGTATGGCGACTGTACGAATGCCTGGTTTATAGCCTCCATGGTACGCGACAGACTCAGGTTGTTGCCGTTGAGCAGGCCACAGATATATGAGTTCCATATTACTGTCAGCTTGTCGTTCTGCGGGGTAGGGGCATTGGTGTTCACAAGTTCGCCGATGATTGAACCGGTGCTGTAGCTGTAGCTGAACGTGTAGGGATAGTACCAGCCCCAGCCGCCCCAGTTCCAGTAGCCGGGATAGGCGTTCCACCATGGTCCGGGACCGAAAGATGTGAAGTAATAGGTGTTGTTGATGTAGCTGAGCTGAAGGATGACGTCGGCCTCCTCGGCGGTCTCGGTCTGCAGGTAGCCGCATCCTTCGAGCTTGTCACTGTAAGCATTCACTATCTGCTGTGAATTGTTGTTGTTCCAATAGGTGGGTTTCTCGCTGTTGCCTATGATGAGGATGCTGTCGATGACATAGAAACTCTCAATGGCAGCAAAGTCGGTACCGCTGTCATAATTGGTGTAGACAAGATAGTGGTTGTCCAGCTTGTCTGTGTCAGGGTCTTTCTGGCACGATGCAAGAACTATGCACGCTGCAGCAAGCATGATGGTCGATAGCTTTTTCATATCAGTAAAATTTTAGGTTAATTGTTCTTTTTGAGGTTAAGCTTGTGTGCGGGGTCATTGCTCACCGGCTTGCCGTTGTTGCCGACTTTCACAAGTGAACTGTCCTCCTGCATCATGAAGCTGACAGTCGGATTCTTATTGGCCGAAACGAGCTCAATGACAGTCATTGTGCTGTCGTTGCCAGTGATGATGACTGCCTCTCCCTGGTCGTTCTGGGTTGCCACTCCTTCATCGACATAATCGGTCGTGATGCTGTAGGTACCGTCGCTGTTCAGGTTGATGGTGCTGATTGCGAGCATTACATCGGCAATAGAGTTGCCGTTCATGGGCGATTGTCCTTCGAATATGAAGGTCTGCTTGTCGGCAATGGTAGAGTCATTGACCATGTAGATGCTGTCACTCTCAATGATTACCCCTTGAGGGGCTTTGTTGCCGCAAGAGTTGCACGACGAGAATAGCAGTGTCGTCGCGGTTGCTGTGAATAGAAGAATCTTTTTCATTTAAATTTGATTTTGGGGTTATTTGGTGAAATAACACCGCAACCGCGCAGTATGTTCATAATTTTTTGTTTCAGTAGGTGAATAGATATAAAAAAAGCACTGCCGTCATTTGCGACGACAGTGCTTGTATATTACTTATTATAATTCTATTGCGGCATGGTACCGTTAACAATAAGATACTCCACATTGCGCAGTATATATTCCCTTTCGTTGCCCAAAGGGTATATGTGCTCTACCTCTTCAAGCTCGTCAAGAGGATAGTCCGGAGTTATGCCTTCTGCTGTCAGTTCTGCACCGTTGGATGAAGCCATGACAGCTACAGCCGGGTTTATGCTGAAAGAGAATGGTGACTCGAACTCACGTGTCATGAGGTTTGAGCCGGCCGTGCGCTCACCGATTGTCAGTACCTCATACATGCCACGTGAAGCATTGACCGAAGCGATGAAAAGTTCTGCCATGCCTCTGGTGTCATTGCCTGTGATTATATACAGTTTCTTGTCGCTGAGGTTTGCCAATGGAGCAGGGTAGCCGTATACCTCTTCTTCTTTTCCGTTGAGGGTTGCAAAAGGTGATCCCGTAAGCGATGCGGGTACAAAGATGGCCGCAATCTCCGCTGCATTCTCAATTGAACCGCCGTTGCAGTAGCGCATGTCGAGCACAATGTCAGTTACATTCTCCGCAAGAAAATCAAGGGCCACGGTCTGGAATTCCCCGGCGAGTGCGGAGCCATTGAGATTGTTGCAGAGGATATATCCTACCTTGTTCGAACGTACATTGTATACAGTGTCAAGCAGAAGCGCGCGGTCGGTGATGGCTGTTGACGGCTGCAACGTGAATGCCTTGCCTGCAGACCACACATATTTGCTCTCCACGTCGTCGAACTCGATATCCTGCGTCTCTACATTCAGCGCCTCGCCCTCTGTGAGCTGTTTGCCGCTCGATGCGGTAAGGGCCTTGCCGTTTATTGATGATATCCACATTCCGCGCTCAAGGCCTGCCGATGCAGCCGGAGAACCTGGCTCTACAAAGAGCACAAGTGCAAAGTATCGGCTCATCTTCTCCCCCAACGGATCACGCATAAGTGCGAACTTCATGCCGTATGAGGTCGTAGCTGTGGAGTCACTGAAGAATGATGTCTTGTCACCCTTCGCCAACAGTGAGGTGAAGAATTTTGACGGAGTGGCAAAGAATTCGTTGCGCTCGGGGCTCTTGAGGCCATCCGCCCACAGATACTCCTCGCTCATCTTTGAGAATATCCACTGGTTCTCGGCGGTCTTCTCGAGATACTCGTATGTGCGGTCCTCACCGCACGACAAGAAAGAGAGTGCCGTTGCAAGCAGCAGTGATAGTGTGTATAGTCTTCTGGTTCTCATTTTAGAGTTAATTATTGTAGAAGCTGTTCTGGTTTCTGATTATATATATTTGCAGATAACAAAAATAACTCAATTCTTGCTATTGTCAAAGTCCGGTGTGCTAAAAAAGCAGAACGGCTGCCGATAAAAATCAAGGCCACCGACCTTGCGGTCAGCGGCCTTATCTTGAGCATTACTGCAAACGGTTCGCATGCAAACCGTAAAGGTCGGCTTATTAAGCCTCGGCAGGAGCCTCAGTAGCCTCCTCTGCGAGAGCCTCTGCTGCAGCTGCAGCAGCCTCTGCCTCAGCCTTTGCAAGAGCCTCAGCAGCCTTCTTGTCTGCCACCTTCTTTGCAATAGCTGCGTTAACCTCTTTCTCTGCCTCCAAACGTGCCTTCTTGTCGTCACGCTTAGCCTGCTCCTCGGCTACCTTGATACCGTTGAGAGCACTTACCTTAGCATTCTTCCAAGCCTCGAATTTAGCCTGGGCAGCAGCCTCGTCAAATGCACCCTTCTTAACGCCACCCTGGAGGTGTTTCATCAAATAAACGCCCTCGCGTGAAAGGATGTTGCGTACAGTGTCAGTAGGAGTAGCACCGTTGTTAACCCACCACAAAGCGCGCTCGAAGTTGAGCTCAACAGTTGCAGGATTTGTGTTAGGGTTGTAGGTACCGATTTTCTCGGTGAACTTTCCATCACGTGGAGCTCTCGAATCTGCAATCACGATAGAGTAGAAAGCGTAGTGCTTACGGCCTCTTCTCTGAAGTCTGATTTTTGTTGCCATTTTCTAATTGATTTTTAATGGATTAATGATTTGAGTCAGCCCATATCTCGTATGAGCGGTGCAAAGGTAATACTTTTTTGCTTAACTTGTTTGTTTTTTGGCGATTATTTTTATTTTTCAGGTTGCATTTCTGCTTTGTATGTGCATTTGATTATGTTGGCATGGTGTCCTGACAAAAAGTTTCAAGGTGTGTGCAAAATATGCACACTTTTTCCAAAAAAGTATTGAAAAGCCTTTTTTCTCTTGCATCGGATTGTCGTGCGGCATTAACTTCGTGATGAAAACAATAAAAGCCGTATGAAAAGAATCGATACCATAATGTTGCTGTTGATGCTTCCGCTGTTTATCCATGCACAGCAGACAATGACACTGACCGATGCCATAGAGATTGCAAAGCGTGGGTCCTATGCGTCAAAATCGGCAGGACTCTCTTTCCTGAGCAGCTACTGGAGCTTCCGTCAATATAAGGCTTCATGGCTCCCGTCGCTCAACCTCTCGGGTAACCTGATGAACTATAACCACTCAATTGTGGAGGCGCGTGACGCGCAGACGGGACGTGTCACTTACGTTGACAACAACTCCTTATATAACTATGCGACTCTTTCTTTAAACCAGAATCTGCCTTGGGCGGATGGTACAGTCTCGTTGCGTTCCGACCTGTCGCGCTTCGACCAGTTCGACTACAACGAGACTGTATATAACACCACGCCGTTGCTGCTTTATTACAACCAGCCTCTGCGCAGCTACAGTTCCATGCGTTGGAACAAGCGTACACAGCCGTTGCAGTTCGAGTTCGCCAAACGCAGCTACATGGAATCGATGCAGAGCCTGACAATAAATGTTATAAGATACTATTTCAATGCCTTGTCGGCACAGTCGAACCTCAAACAGAGCACGGCAAAGCACAAGGACCTCTGTACTCTCTATGAGAAGACGCGCCGCAAGCTCGAACTGGGACTTGTGACCGAAGGTGAACTGTTGCAGCTTGAGCTGTCGATGCTGAATGCCGAGATGAGCATCAGCTACAACAGGCTTGCGCTCGAGAACAATCTATTCAGTCTCTTCTCGTATCTTAACATCACCGACTACAAGGATATTGAGCTTGTTGCTCCCACCGAGCTGCCGGATATGTCAATTGACTGTAATGATGTCGTCAGCCGTGCCTTCACCAATTCCACACACTCCGTGGAGCAGGAGCTCAAGATGTTGAATGCCCGTCAGAACCTTGCGTACGCCAAGGCCAACAGCGGTTTGCAGGTGAGTCTGCAGGCGCAGGTTGGACTGACAAAGTCGGCCGACGGCTTCAGGGGTGCCTACAGCAACCTGAAGGATAATGAGATTGTGGGTATCACATTCAGCCTGCCTATCTGTGATTGGGGATTGGGCAAAGGCAAGAAACGTGTGGCAAAGGCCCAGCTTGAGCTCACACGCATACAGGTTGAACAGGCCAATATTGACCTTGAACAGGAAATACGCACTACGGTAATGTATTTCAACAACCAGGCTGCACAGTGCCGTATATCACGTCGTGCTCTTGAGATAGCCGAAGAGACATATCTCATGGCCTACAAACGCTACGAGAAAGGGGCGATGAGTGTCACAGACTTCAACACTGCAAACAATGAACTCGAGAGTGCACAGGCGCAATACCTGTCGCAATTGAACACTTATTGGTCATACTATTACACGATACAGAGAATGACGCTGTACGACTATGTAAACAATGAGAATATCGATTGCGATTTTGACGAATTGGTAAAATAAGTAAAGTGATATGGACAGAATAATTGAACAGAAAAAAGGGTTGAAGAAGAAACATATTCCTTTTATTGTTGCCGGAGGATTGTTTCTGTTGCTTGTAGGCTGGTTGCTGTTTGGCGACCACAGCAGCAAGATGCGTGTGGACAGCGCCGGCATAGCTGTGAGCACGGTCGAGAAGGGTGCATTCAATGACTACATCCGTTTGAGCGGTCAGGTGCAGCCAAAGACCTCCATCCTGCTCACATCTCCGGAGGGTGGAGTGGTAGAACGCCTCATTGTCAATGAAGGTGCCATAGTGAAAAAGGGTGACACGCTCTTTGTGCTGCGCAACCCGGAGCTGCTAAAGCAGGTAGGCGATATCGAGGCGCAATATATCGACAAACAGAACAGCAACCGTGATGCGGAGATTGGGCTCGAAAAGGAGAAACTGAATATGCATCAGCAACGGCTGTCGGCAAAAATCGAGGCTAACCGCGCCCAGCGAACATTCGAACAGCAGCAGTCTCTTTACAGCGACGGGCTTACCACGCAGGAGGAGTATCTGCGTTCCAAGGAGAATCATGAGCTTGCACAGACCAATCTGCAACTGCTTGTGAAGCGTCTCTATCAGGATTCGCTCTATCAGCAGATACAGCGCATGAAGATGGCACAGGCTCTTGAGAATGTCCACAAGGAGGTGGAGACGGCCCACAGACGTGTGGCGGACCTAAACGTATGTGCCACGCACGACGGTCAGCTGAGTTCGTTCAACATGCAACTGGGGCAGGTTGTAGGAGCCGGGGCAACCGTGGGTCTTATAAACAAGCTCGATGAGTACAAGGTACAGGTGAGCATAGACGAGCGTTATATTGACCGCATTGCCACAGGACTTGACGGTGTGTTCGAGCGACAGGGTACCGAGTATGCGGTAGAGGTAAGCACTGTCTACCCCGATGTTAGGGACGGACAGTTCCGTGCCGACTTCACCTTTGTGGGTGAGACTCCGCGGAACATACGTGTGGGACAGACATACTACATCAATCTGCAATTGGGGGAGCCGCAAGAGGCAGTGCTTGTCGCACGTGGCGGTTTCTTTGCTTCAACCGGCGGAAAATGGGCGTATGTGCTCTCGCCCGATGGCAGTGAGGCTGTGAAGCGCCCGATAAAGATTGCACGGCAGAACCCTCAATATTATGAGGTCATTGAGGGACTTGAGCCTGGTGAGAGGATAATAACTTCTTCCTATGACAACTTCGGTGAGAGCGAGAGGCTGATACTCGATTGAGTCAGGTATTACCTGGCTGTCCCCGAAATATCATGTCTAAAAGAAACTGCTATAATTGGTGTTGAAAATGAAAAAGATATTACATAATTTCCAAGTGACATTACGCAGTAACCCGTTAGTGGTGGCACTGAACATCATTGGATTGGGTGTTGCCATAGCCGTTGCATATATGATTGCCGTACAGGTACAGTATGAACTGTCGTATAATAAGGATATAAAGGATGTAGGGCGCATTGTGCGCATTGAGGCCCGAGGGTACAACGAACACGATCCCCATAAGTGGCAAGCTGTCCACTCCAAGGAGTTGCTCAAGGCGATAAGCGGAATCCCCGGAGTTGAAGAATTGGGAGTACTCAATATGGATGAGGCACACAACATATTCGCAATCGGCGATGCAGATATTCCACAGTCACTCTCGTTTGCCTCGTATGAAGCACTCAGGTTATTGCCATTTGAGATTGCGGATGGCAGTATTGAAAACCTCCAGACATATCACAGTATCATAGTAAGCGAGAGCTTTGCTGAAAGATACGGTTTGAAGCCCGGTTCATATATAATACTAAAGAACACGAAACTACATCCTGTATTTATCAGTGATTCTCATTTGATTGTGGCTGCCGTCTTCAAGGACTTTGAGGACAACTGTGATTTTGCTTCGCTTGATGTCATTGTCTCGCTGGGTGAATTGAAAGATTTGCAAATAGAATCTGCAATGCAGGAATGTTATGTGGCATACGCCGCGCTTGCACCGGGATTTACTGCGGATGAACTCACCAAAGCAATGAATGGGCTTATTGCAACGGAAACACCCGAAAAAGCCATCGAGATGCGTGCAATGCCTTTGGAAGATTCGCACTTCAATGGCGCCGAGGTCAAAGGAGTACAGAAGGGTAGCTTCACCGGTACAATTGCGCTCATAGCCATTGCTGTGGTGATATTGAGCATTGCTTTTGTAAATTACCTTAACTTCTGCCTCTCGTTGATGCCGCGACGCATACGCAGTGTCAATACTCAAAAAATTATGGGTGCATCGGTGATGCAGTTGCGTGTCACTTTCATTATCGAGTCGGTTATAATGGTGCTTCTGTCCGTTACAATAGCATCGTTGATCGTTTCTGTAACAGACGACAGTGAACTGTCTTCACTCTTTTCCGCAAGGCTATCCTTGTGGGAGAATAAGGGCGTAGCATCCGTTATGCTGTGTGCATCGTTGTTGCTGGCCGTGGCTATATCAATATATCCGTCGATTTACGTGACGTCGTTCACTCCGGCACTGGCATTGAACGGTGACTTTGCACGAAACAGGCGTGGAATGAGGCTCCGTCTGGTACTTATTATAATGCAGTTTGTAATTTCCTTCGTGCTCATCATTGTTGCGGTGTTCATACGCACACAGAACAACTTCATGCTTGATGCCGATGTCGGCTTTGACAAGGAGGCAGTGCTTGTTGCCACTCCCAATATTCCCTATATACAATTGACTGATTACCAATCTTTCAGGGAAGACATCAGTGCGCACCCCGATATAATTGATGTTGCATTTGCAGATCAAGATTTCATCTCATTTTCTCCAAACAAAGAGGATGTTGCCATAATAGGGGAGTCAAAAGAGGAGGAAGGCTACCGCAGGAGCGACAAGGCTAAAATTGTAAGACTGAATGTGTCGTGGAATTTTCCACAGGTTATGGGGCTTGATATTTACGATGGACGTGTTCTCGGGTATGAAGAACTACCGAAGTTTACAATGACAGGAAACACAGTAGAGTTCATCCCCGGTGGATATATCTGTAACGAACAGGCCCGCAAACTGTATTCGCTCTCGATTGGGGATTGTATCGACGATACAAGAACACCTGTCATCGGATTCTGTCGTGATTTCAATTTCAGGCCGCTTCAGTACGAGGTTGAACCGTTGGCTGTGGGACTGAGCCGCGAGATATTGAATATCTCCATTTACGTTCGAGCGGCGCCGGGCTACAACATGAAGGAGGTTGCCGAGCATATCCGTACTGTTTCGACAGAGCATTTCGAAACAGACAATTCTACTCTTGAGGTGAAGCTGATTGATGATGTCATGCGCAGCGAGTACAAGGACGAGCAGTTGAAGGCATTGCAGATTTCTGCCTTTGCCGTCGTTGCGATAATAGTCTCTGTCATGGGCTTGCTGGCCACAGTGCTCTTTGAGGTAAGATACATGGAGCGCGAGATTGCCCTTCGCCGCGTAAACGGAGCGACTGTGTGGAACATGATAAGGTTGATAAACAGGAAATATCTTGATATGGTGGCATTGAGTTTTATCGTGGCATTGCCTGTGGCCCTGTATGTCGTGAACGAGTGGCTGAGCAACTTTGCCTACAAGACCGCACTGCATTGGTGGATTTTTGCACTTGTACTGTTGCTGGTGTCTGCCGTGGTAACTGTTGTTGTGACGGTGACTGCTTGGCGCACGGTAAACCGCAACCCTATTGAGGTGCTGAATAAGGGATAAACGATAAATTAATAAAGTGAAATATGAGAAATCTATTACGTAATTTAAGGATGACACTGCGTGGGCAACGTCTGTCGTCGGTGTTGAATGTTGCAGGGCTTGCAATTGCCATTGCTGTCGCATATACGATGCTTGTGCAGGTGAACTACGATTTCAGCTACAATCGTGGTATAAAGGATGCCGGACGGCTTTTTAGAGTGGAGCATAAGTTCATTCAGGATAATGATTGGACTTATATAATCACGACTCCGTTGGCCAGGATTATGGTAACGGACAACCCTGTTGTCGAAGGTTATCATTTCGGGTACTTGCAGAACCGTGATGTCGACCACACTTTCGAGAAGTTCCCCGACGAGCCTATTGTCCTTGCCGGTACCGAGCTTTCCGACGGAAGCATCACGGCATTGGGCATTGAACTTGTAGAGGGCGATTTTGAGCCTGTGCTCAAACGCAGCGCAATGGCATTCAGCCGTTCGGTGGCACAGAAATATGGCCTGGAGATAGGTGACCGCGTGTGTTGGGGTGGCACATACAACGCAGAAGTCTCACTCACTGTGGGTGCCATATTCGAGGACCTGCCGCAGAACAGTGACATTGCAGGGCTTGAAGCTTTCTATGGGCCGTACTACGACAAGATGGAAAGCAATGAATGGAGCAATTGGAACGATCCCCTGTATGTGCGCCTGAGAAGCGAGGATGACACGGAGGCTTTCATTCAGCATGCATCGGCACAGATCATGTTGCTTGAGGATAATGAACGTTTTAAAGAAAAGACAATCGATGAACTGAAGAAAAACATACGTCTGACTCCGTTCACCGAGACTTATTTCACTACCGATATGAAGCATTTTGACCTTAAAGTGGGTAACCGCACGACAACATTCACTATGCTTACATTGGCTGTGGTGACACTGCTCATTGCTTTCATAAACTTCTTCAATTTCTTTGTGGCGCTCATTCCCAAACGTATACGCAACATCAACACGCAGAAGATTCTGGGTGCGCACGGCATCTCATTGCGTGTAGGAGTATTCTTTGAGGCGGCAGGCCTGTTGGCAATAGCCATGCTTGTATCGTTGCTGTTGGTGAATATGGTGGAGAAGAGCGCCTTCAGGGAACTGCTGTCGGTATCGTTGTTTGCTCCTGAGAATATGTTGGTTGCAATAGGTGTTGCTTTGGCAACGCTGCTGATGGCGTTGCTCACTGCCGCCTATCCTGCGTGGTACCTCACATCTTTTGCTCCGGCATTTGTGCTCAAGGGCAGTTTCGGTGCAACAGCCAAAGGTCAGGCTCTGCGTAACATACTCATCGGTATGCAGTTCGTGCTGTCGTTCCTGTTCATCATCGTAGCAATCTTCATTGCCGTACAGAACAGCTTTATGAAGAATCATGATATGGGATTCGACAGGGATTGTATTCTTAAGTACAAGGTTTACAATGTGTATCCTGAAAACTACATTGACCAAGAGCAACGTGAGACACTGCGCAATGCTCTGTTGACTTCTCCTTTCGTCGAGGCGGTTACCTTCTGCAGCCATGACATTGTAGGTGACAGGAAGGAGGGCTGGGGACGCGAATGGTCACGTTCCGAGGAGGGAATAAACTTCAGGGTTCTTCCTGTTGAACCGGGGTTCATGGAGACAATGGGAATAGCTGTCCCTGATGGCGTCGGGTCTGATGGCGATGCAGGGGTGTTTGTCTTTAACAATGCTGCAAGGAAAAAGTACGGGATGGAACTTGGCGACAAGATAAACCACAATGGAAAATGGTACGATGTGGTAGGTTTCTGCAGTGACATCAATGAACGCAGTATGCAGCACGCCGTTGAACCGTTTGCGTTCTTTGTAAATCCCCAAGAGAAGATGCCTGTCTGTTATATAAGGATAAAGAAGGGTAGTGACTTGGCTGTCGTACAGCAGCAGATAAGGGATATTACCGAGAAACTGGTACGCAACGAGAGTATCGGGTATGCGATACCTGTGTTGCTTGACGAGATAATCCAGAAGGGCTTCTACGAAAAGGAGGATAACCAGCAGTCCGTGATAGTCGCAGTGTCTGTCTTTTCCATTATAATCTCTCTGCTGGGAGTGTTCGGGCTTGTCTTCTTTGAGACAGAATACAGGCAGAAGGAGATTGCCTTGCGACGTGTGAACGGTGCACTGGTGGGGAGTATACTGTGGAACTTCAATAGCCGCTTCCTGAAAGTGCTGCTTGTATGCTTTGTTATTGCTGTTCCCGTTGCCACATACCTTGTGATAGGGTGGCTTCAGGAGTTCGCCTATAAGACTCCGCTGCATCTGTGGGTGTATGTGCTTGCGTTTGTGATAGTGGCACTGCTCACTATGGCAATTGTCATGGCAAGTGCCTGGCGCACTGTCAACCGTAACCCCATTGAGGTGCTGAATAAAGGACAATAATAAGCTTGTTTGAAATAACTTTAAAATATGATATTATGAAACTGAAAACTGAAAATCTTGAAAAAGTGTTCCGTACGGACTTGGTGGAGACTGTGGCACTCAACGGTGTATCGATTGATGTCAATGATGGTGAGTTCGTGGCGGTGATGGGCCCGTCGGGTTGCGGAAAGTCGACTTTGCTCAACATCCTTGGACTGTTGGATAACCCTACGTCAGGCAGTTACAGGATAGATGGGGTGGAGGTGGCCCAGCTGAAGGAAAGGGAGCGTACACTCTACCGTCGTGGCAAGATAGGCTTTATCTTCCAGTCGTTCAACCTCATCGAGGAGATGACGGTGGAGGAGAACATCGCATTGCCGCTTACCTATCTTGATTACTCGACGGCCGAGCGTAAGAAGCTGGTTGAGGAGGTGATGATAAGCCTCAATATAGCACACCGTGCCAAACATTTCCCTAACCAGCTCTCGGGTGGACAGCAGCAGCGTGTGGCGATTGCACGTGCGGTGGTTACAAAGCCGGGGCTTATACTTGCCGATGAGCCTACCGGTAACCTCGACTCAAAGAACGGCCGTGATGTGATGACCACGCTCAAGGCGCTCAATGATGCCGGTACAACCATTGTCATGGTTACCCACTCGCAGAAGGATGCACAGTATGCCAACAGGGTAATAAACCTGTTCGACGGTCTTGTTGTGGATTCTCTCAAGGATAAGATGTAAGAAACTAAAAGCCGGTTGGTGGTTCTCCGGCTCAGGGATACGTTGCATACGATGTTGCAGGCCTTCATTTGCAAGGTGCTTTAAACGTAGATACAAAATATTAGAACAGCATCATCGTGTATGTGGCGTATCCCGATTTTTATTGATGTGAGGATGGTTTGATTTTACTGCTTTTTGAGATTTTTTCGGGCAAAGTCCCCAACAACACGTCTCCTCCTTACAGTCGTCGAAATGACAAAACAACGTTTTGTTATCGACGAGTTTTGCAGCAACAGGTCAAACGCAGCATAGCCGCAGGTTATGCCGTTTGGGTTGCGAAAAGCAAA
>CALCEC010000015.1 GCA_937900095.1 uncultured Bacteroidales bacterium
TTCGTGACAGCTCCCCTTGAAAAGTGGAGCAGCCCGGGGGACCGCTTGCGGTGGAAGAGTTTCCATGAGGAGCAGCAGAAATTAGCTTGCTCAATACAACCAAGCTCCTTCAACAATAAACGACTTCCGGGCCAAATAAATTTGGCCCGGAAGTCGTTTATTACACCCAATCCTTATTTACCACCCAACGGTAAACAATTGGAATGATATATATATTAAGGAATGTCGATGACAAGAGACCGCCGAGCACAACCACTGCCATTGGACTCTGTATCTCGTTACCCGATGCCGAGCCATTGAGAATCATAGGCACAAGCGCCAATGCCGAGGTAAAGGCTGTCATGAGGATTGGCGTCAAGCGGTCGGCAGAACCGGAGAGCAGAGCCTCATCAAGCCCCATACCGGCCTCGCGCAGATGCTGATAGCGTGTCACAAGGAGAATGCCGTTACGCGTTGCGATACCGAACAGCGTTATGAGGCCGATTATTGCAGGTATACTCATCACTGCTGATGTGAAATATGTGATTATGATACCGCCGATAAGTGCCAGAGGCAGGTTGAGCAGAACCACCACCGACAACGACGTGCTCCTGAACTCGCTGTAGAGCAACACAAACACCACAAGAATTGCCACCAGCGTGGTGAGCCAAAGTGTACGTGACGCAGAGTCGGCACTCTCGAACTGGCCGCCGTACTCCAGGCGGTAGCCCTCTTCGAGCAGCAGCTCATCCTCGAGGTATTCGCGTACACGGTCTACGGTGCCTGCAACGTCACCGCTCGCGATATTGGCCGACACAACGACCTTGCGCTGTACATTCTCGCGGCTGATGCTTCCCGGGCCGCCCACCGACACGATGGAAGCGACATCATCGAGTGCCACCTTGCCGTTGGGGGTGTCTATGAGGGCACGCTTAACTCCCTCCATGCTCTCTGTATAATCCTTGTTCAGTCGTATTATAAGGTCAAAGCTACGCTCCTCTTCATATACGCTGCCTACCTTCTTGCCGGGGAAAGAGGCCTCGACAAAGCTGTTGAACTCTTCCATTGTTATGCCATAGAGAGCCAGTTTCTCGCGGTCGGCACGTATCTGCAACTGCGGAGTCTCGACCTGCTGCTCCACATTCACATCCACCACCTCGGGGAAAGCCTTCAACAGCTCCTTTATCTCTGTTCCCTTGCGGAAGAGAGTGCTGAGGTCGGGACCGAAAATCTTAATTGCAAGGTCGGCCTGCGTACCCGACACCATGTGGTCGATGCGGTGTTCAAGCGGCTGTCCGACAGAAGTCACAACGCCGGGGACCGTTGCCAGGCGTGCACGAACGTCGGCAAGGAACTCCGCCTTGCTGCGCCCACCCAGCACAAAGTTCACGTCAATCTCGGCACCGTTAGACGTCTGCGAGTGCTCGTCGAGTTCACCACGTCCTGTACGGCGCGCGGTGCTCACCACCTCGGGCACCTGCAGAAGCTCGGTCTCTATCACCGCACCTATCTTGTTGCTCTCCTCGAGCGACACTCCCGGGCGCGAAACGGCCGCAATGGTCAATGCGTTCTCGTTGAACTCGGGCAGGAAGCTGCGTCCCATCTGTGTAAAGAGGAAGAGACACACGGCAAAGAGCAGGAGAAGAGCAGCCACAACAACCTTTGCACGTGTAAGGACCCACTCGAGTGACGAGCGGTAAGACGAGAGAAGCCATTTGTCCACCCAGTTCTGCTTCTCGTTCTTCGAGAGGTAGCCTTTACCCGACAGCATCATCTTGCAGAGAAGCGGTGTAACGGTCATAGCCACGATAAGGGACATCACAAGCGCAATGAGATAAGCGATGCCGAGAGGCTTGAGCATTCTGCCCTCGAGGCCGCTGAGGAAGAAGAGCGGTGTAAAGGTCACCATAATGATGAGGGTAGCGTGTATGATTGACGCACGGATTTCCGAGGAAGCCTCGAACACCACCTTGAAGGCCGATTTCTGCTCCTCCTTGGGTAGCCTGTGGTTCTCGCGCAAGCGTTTGTACACATTCTCCACATCAATGATGGCATCGTCGACAAGAGAACCTATGGCGATGCACATACCGCCGAGAGTCATGGTGTTTATGTCCATTCCCAACAGGTAGAGCACGATGATTGTACCCAACAGCGACAGCGGGATTGCCAACAGTGAAATGAAAGTGGTGCGCAGGCTTGTGAGGAAGAGGAAAAGTACAAGTATTACACATATCGCACCCTCGACCAATGAGCTGCCCACATTGTTCACCGATGACTGTATATAGTCGGCCTGACGGAAAATCTTTGTGTCGAGCTTTACGTCGGCCGGCAATGACTTCGCAATCTCCTCAAGGTTACGCTCGATATTCTCGGTGACGCTCAAGGTATTCACATTGGGTTGCTTGGAGATAGAGAGAATTATAGCAGGGGTGGCATTGAGCGACGCATAACCCTGCTTGACGGCAGGAGCTATCACAACGTCGGCAACATCGGCAACGCGCACCGACACGTCACCATTCACCTTTACTACTGTGCTGCCGAGCTCATCGACATCGTTGCTGCGGCCCATTCCGCGCAGATTATACTCATTGCCGAAGTCACGTACCACGCCGGCACCCACATTCACGCACATGGATGCGGCGGCAGCCTCAAGTTCACCCATAGTTACACCGTACATCTCCATGCGTACAGGGTCGGCAAGCACCTGATACTGTTTGTAGTCACCTCCGATGATTGTAACATTGGAGACACCGCCTGTAGCAAGGATTGCCGGCTTTATTATCCACTCGGCAAGGGTACGCTGCTCCATCATTGAAGTGCTGTCGGCCTGCATACCCACAAACATCACCTCACCCATAACACTCGACTGCGGAGCAAGCATAGGCACAATGCCGTCGGGCAACTGACCCGACAGGAGACTCATCTTCTCACTAATTATCTGACGGGCACGGTAGATGTCCATGCCCCAGTCGAACTCAACCCAGACGAAAGAGAAGCCCTGCGATGATGACGAGCGTACACGGCGCACGTTGGTGGCACCGTTGACAGCCGTCTCGATTGGGAAGGTAACAAGACGCTCCACCTCCTCGGGTGCCATATTCGAGGCATCGGTGAGGATAACCACGGTAGGCATTGTAAGGTCGGGGAACACGTCGACCTCGATATTCTTTGCCGAGTATATACCGCCTATCACCGTCAACACGACTGCCAACATCACGAACAGCCTGTTGTTCAACGAGAATTTGATTATTCTGTTCAGCATAGCAGTATGGTATTAATGTACGTGTCCTGCATGAGGGTCAAGAGCCGCTGCGCCCTGTGAGAGCTTGAGCGACACGGCACCCTTTGTAACAACACGCTCGCCTGCATTGACACCCTTGATAATCTGAACTCTCATGCCATCGGTAGCACCGACCTCCACGGCACGTTTTTCAAAGGAGATAGGATTGTTCTGTACGAACACAAAGAAATTGCCCATCTCCTCCACAAGTGCCGTACGGGGAACGACCACCGCAGGAGTCTCGCTCTCGGCGATGATATACAATGTAACCACACTACCCGGCACAAGTCCCTCGATTGAGCCTGCCGAGATTGTGAGAGGCAACATATTGCAGCCGTTGACAGAGTTTCCCACCGCAACCACGCTGCCGCCTGCGTCATTCATGGAACGTACATCACCCGACGGCAACATAATGTTTACATCAACGATATTCTGCAACTGCGGGGCAAAGCGTACAGGCAATTCCGCTGTAATGTTGCAACTGCCGTCGCACTGCACGGTAGCCAAAGGAGTTCCCGGCTCCACATAGTCGCCGTTGCCGACCAGTAGGGTGGTAATATAACCGTTCCTTGAAGCCTTGAGAGTAACCTTTCCGTTACCGAAGTTACGTTTGAGGCTCTGGAAACGCGCCTCGGACTGCTTGTATGCAGCCTCAGCAGCCTGGAAGTCACGCTCTGACACCACCTTCTCGTTGAAAAGCTGCTTCTTGCGCTCATAGTCGGCTTTTGCAAGAAGATAAGCACTCTCAACCTCGGCATACTTTACTGCAGCGTCATTGTCGGTGACATCACCACCCTCAAGATAGAAGAGAGGCTCGCCGGCAACGACATCCTTGCCCTCTACCACATTGCCAACGAACTGCACTCTGCCGCTTGTGGCAGCAACTACTGTAGTGAAGTTCTGCGGTGTTGCCACAACCTTTGCGGCAACCTTGACAGCACCACCGAAGCCGCTATTCTCCACAACTGCTGTCGCAAAGTCTATCTTCCAGCTCTGCTCCTTTGAGAAAGCGACATCATCGGCAGCGCCCTCGGTCTCTGCACCGGATGCTACAGAAGAGGCGTGTGAGTGCCCGTGGTCATGACCCTCGCAAGATGCATGGTCATGAGAGTGAGCATGCTCTGCGTGAGCTGAATGGTCGTGGTTATGATCGTGTGCGGCATGGTCATGTGAATGGTCATGCTCTTCGCAAGAGGCGTGGTCATGGTTGTGGTCCGCATGGTCATGACCGGCATGGTCGGCATGATCATGGCCTGCGTGCGAGGCGTGGTCATGACCTGCATGGGCTGAATGGTCGTGAGCGTGACCGTGGTCATGTGAGTGGCCTGCGGCATTTACCTCAATAGGGAAACGGGCCATGTCACCGCCCAGCTCAAAGAAGAGGCTTCCGCTACCGCTCTTCTGCGGTACGAAATCAAAGTTGAACACTCCGGCCTTACTGCAAGATACAGTAGCACTCTGCTCGCTGTCGCCCACTTTCAGGGTAGCTTTAGCCTCGTTCACCACTGTAGGATCAAACGCATCAAGCTCGGTTACGAATAGGGTGATGCACGATTTTGAGCCTACCTCAAGACCCTCGTGCTGCATAAAGAACTCGTTAGCCTCTGAATAGGCTGTGAAATTATGGAGGTGCACATGAACGTGCTCAGCCTCCGCACTGTGGTCGTGTCCACAAGCGCACAAAGCAATCATGACGATTGCCGACAAGAATGTATTTTTCATAATGATAAATAGTCTATAGAACTGTTACATAAAATATCTCCCATGGAATTTCATGCAACAGGCGGGGCCCTGAGGCCTGTATGTGGAACCCACACATCGGGGATCTTCAGATGCCAAAGACTGATGTAAGGTACACGGGAATCCTCCACGGACAGCACAATCTGTTCGGGGAGGATAAAACCGTTATTGAATGATATATATTTCTTCTCGAAGTGGACGTCGGCACCCTGAACGCGCAGATAGAGCTGCGTGTCATCACAGCAGCGCTCCTCGCCGTGGCTATGCCCGGCACCTTCACCGGCACACTCCTCACAATCGCCATAGCCGAAGTGCACCCTCTCCACACCCGTACAGCAGCCGGCATGCAGCTCCACACAGTGGTGATGCGGCACAATCTTCTCGCCCATGAGCAACACCATTGCCACGAGCACCAAAAGATAGGCTATTTTACGGGAGACGTTCTTCATCAGTTTAATATATTGGTTACACCCTAAACATTAAACATTAACCTTATAACCCTCGGCCCACTTCTTGTCGACGTAGTTCTCGATGAGTGTACAGGCATGTGCACTGAAGTCAAGACCACAGCCCATAATCCTGCTCCACTCTACGCTGTCCATTGCCGGCAATGCCTCGCGTGTGGCACCTGCCGTCATGAGGCCGTATACTACACCTGCATTGAAGTTGTCACCTGCACCCACGGTGCTCACAACCTCGATTTTCTTTACCGGATAACGCTCCGAGCCATCATTCGTAAAAAGACGCACATCGCCGTCACCGCTTGTAAATATGAAATTCGGGCAGTAGAATTTTATCTTCTCTTTGTATATCTTGTCGGCATCGGTCATATCATAGAGATAAGTGAAATCATCGGCCGAACCGCGTACAATATCGGCAAACTCAAGGTTCTCGATAAGAGCCTCGGCAAGCTTTATACGCTCGGGAGCATGTGTCTTGCGGAAGTTGATATCATAATAGAGCAACGCACCCTGCTCGTGGGCATACTCCAGGAACGCCTTTGTCTTTGCACGCAACACAGGATTGAGCACAAAGTAAGAGCCGTAGAGCACAATGTCACCCGGGCCTATCTTAGGAAACTCCACCTCAAGACGGTTGTTGGGATAATCCTTGTAGAAGAGATACTCGGCATCGTTCCTCTCGTTGAGGAAAGCCAACGATAGAGGTGACTTTCCGCCCGAAAAGCAGCATACGGCCGAGGCATCCACACCGCTGTCGCGCAAGTGCGAGAGAATCATTTCGCCCACCCTGTCATCGCCTACCTCGCTGATGAATGCAGCATCAAGGCCCATACGCCCCAAGGAGATTATGCTGTTATATACCGAACCGCCGGGAACAGCCTTCACCGGTTGCCCGTTCTTGAAAAGGATATCAAGCACAGTCTCGCCAATTCCAATCACTCTACCCATAACTCTTATGCCTCCTGAATATATTTTTCAAGTTCATCAATACTGTCCGCTACAACCAGATGCCTTTCAAGGTCGCAACGCACAAAGCCTTTCTCCTTTGAACTGCCAAGCAACTCCATTAGAGAGTCCCAGAAACCGTTCACATTGTAAAGCACCACACGTTTGGAGTGATAGCCTATCATAGCGGCCGCAAGCACATGGAATATCTCATCGAGAGTGCCCACACCACCAGGCAATGCCACCAGGATGTCACTGCGTTCGAGCATTATATCCTTGCGGTCGCTCAGGTTGCGGCAGTTGATTTTCTCGTCAACGAGAGTACTAACCCTGCCACGTTCCTCAAGAATCTGCGGCACTACACCCACCACTGTGGCACCTGAAGCCTTAGCGGCTTTTGCCGTTGCCTCCATAAGCCCGAAGCGTGCACCGCCGTAGACCAGCGTTGCACCCATACGGCCCAACATATTGCCAACCTCCGTTGCCGCCGCTGAATATACCGGATCTATTGTCTCCGATGCGGCACAGAAAACTGCTACGCTCTTCATAGGCTATCAAAGTGACTGCATATCGTTAAGGCGCTTGTAGACACCGTTCTGTTCAAGAAGTTCCTCATGCTTACCGCGCTCCACAATCTCACCGTCGCGCAACACGCATATCTCATCGGCATTCTTGATTGTAGACAAGCGGTGCGCAATGGCAATTGTGGTACGGCTCTTCATAAGACGCTCAAGAGCCTCCTGCACCAGACGCTCACTCTCGGTGTCAAGTGCCGAGGTGGCCTCGTCAAGTATGAGTATCGGTGGGTTCTTGAGGATTGCACGTGCAATGCTTATTCTCTGGCGCTGACCGCCCGAAAGCAGACAACCGCGGTCACCCACATTGGTATCGTAACCGTTCTCTGTAGCCATGATGAAGTCATGCGCATTGGCAATCTTCGCAGCCTCAATCACCTGCTCCATTGTCGCGTTCTCCACACCGAAAGTGATGTTGTTGTAGAACGAGTCGTTGAAGAGGATAGCCTCCTGGTTCACATTACCGATGAGGCCACGCAGGGACTTCACCTTCATATCCTTGATGTTGACACCGTCAATGGTAATCTCGCCCTGCTCCACATCGTAGTAGCGGGGTATAAGGTCGACCATTGTAGACTTTCCGCTTCCCGACTGGCCCACAAGTGCGACAGTCTTGCCTTTCTGTATCTTGAGGTTGATATTCTTGAGCACATTACGCTCGCCGTCATAAGAGAAGGTAAGGTTCTTGTACTCAATGCCCTCCTGCATCTCGGGAATCTCAACACCCTTCTCACCGTCCACAATAGGATTCTCGGCATTGAGGATAGCATCGATGCGCTCCATTGATGCCAAACCGCGTGGGATGTTGTACGATGCTTTTGAGAGTTCTTTCAACGGGTTTATGATGCTGTAAAGGATTGTCAGGTAGTAGATGAAGGCCGCAGCCGAGATAGGTGAGTTCTCACCCAGAATCAATGTACCGCCGAACCACAGCACAATTACAATGACAGCAGTTCCCAGGAACTCACTCACGGGGTGAGCAAGCGCCTGACGCATTGTCACCTTCATTGTGGCAGAGCGGAGCTCGTTGCTGCACTTCATGAAACGTGCCGACATCTTCTTCTCGGCTATGAAAGCCTTGATGATTCGGAGGCCACCGAGTGTCTCCTCCATCTGTGAAGTGGTCTCGCCCAACTTCTGCTGCGCCACAAGGGACTTTGCCTTTAGCTTACGGCCGATAGAACCCATAATCCAGCCGAGTACCGGAATCACACATATTGTGAAGAGAGTGAGCTCCCAGCTGATGTATACGAGTGTTCCGAAGTAAATCAGGATAAAGATAGGGTTCTTGATGAGCATATCAAGAGAAGTAACGATAGAGTTCTCGACCTCACTCACGTCACCTGTCATACGGGCGATGATATCACCCTTGCGCTCCTTTGAGAAGAAGCCGATGGGCAGGCTCACCACCTTGTCGTAAACCTTTGTACGGATATCCCTGACAATTCCTGTGCGCAAAGGGATTATCGCAGCCGAAGAGCCGAAGTAGCACGCCGTCTTGAACAGAGTCATCACAACAAGGAACACACCGAGCAGCAACAACACTACCGAGGCACCATACTCATCAGAGAAAGAGTTAAGGTAATATGTCGCGTTGTTCACGGCAATATCCTTAATATTCTCCGATGTAGCCTCGCTCCAGGGAATGAACTCCACGCCTGACGTATCAGTTACCTTGAACAGGATTTGCAGGATGGGGATAATTACCATGAACGAGAAGACGTTCAGAATTGCCGACAGGAAGGTAAAAATCAATGACAGGACAAGATACTTCTTGTAGGGCGGAACAAACCGCTTGAGAACCTTGAAAAACTCCTTCATAGCAGAGAGTATTATAAATTTTAATTAATATTATATATTAAATCGTGCAAAGTTACTCATTTTTTGCCATTTGCCTACAATTATCTCTCTTTTTTACATCAGCACAAGAGCGCCTATATCCAAATTAGTGACCGATACTGCCGTTTACATGTTTTTTATTACTACTTTTGCAAAACAATCAGAGTGACAAAATGGGAAGAAGCAAATTTTCGGAACGCGAGATTCATATCATACGCAAACTTTTGGGACAGAAGATGTCCGGTAACCGCGCTGCACAGAAGATGGTGCGCCACACACTGCGCACGGTGTTCGAATTCAACATATCCGATTTCAACATACAGGGCAAGGCTTTCGGACCTACCGACCTTGACGAGTGCGTACGCCGTGGCAGGATACACATCCTTGACGATGCAACCATTGAGGCAATGAAACTGCGCCACGCCGAGAAAAGGCAGCACGAGGAGAGCCTCAACCAGGCCGAGGCAATAGCCAACGGTGAAGTTGTCGACTGGCAGAAAGTCCTTGAAGAGTGGAACGAGTATTACAAGAACAATCCTGAACAATAGCGCTTTACACAAACCCAGGGCGGCTATTGGCCGCCCTGGGTTTGTTCGGGAATTAATAAAATGTCTGCAATCCGCTTTCAGTCATTTGCCATCATTCAACCAAACCGGTCTTCTTGGCAAACTCCCATATCACCATACCGGCCGTAACCGATACATTAAGGGAGTGCTTTGTTCCGAACTGCGGAATCTCTATTGCACCGTCCGAGAGGTCTACTACAGCCTGCTGCACACCTTTCACCTCATTGCCCAACACCACTGCATAGCGCTCGCCATATGAAGCAACAAAATCCTGCAACGCCACACTGCCATCACACTGTTCGATGGAGAAGACTTTGTATCCCTGGTCACGAAGCTGATTGACAGCATCTATTGTCGACACAAAGTATTGCCACTCAACCACATCCTCGGCACCGAGGGCAGTCTTGTGGATTTCGGCACTCGGCGGCGTGGCTGTTATACCGCACAGCATGATGCGCTCCACACGGAAAGCGTCGCTCGTACGGAACACCGAGCCCACATTATGCAGGCTGCGCACATTGTCGAGCACCACTACAAGCGGCATCTTCTGCGAGGCACGGAACTCCTCACGTCCTATGCGGCCCATCTCGGTAACGAGTTTCTTCCTGTTTGTCATGCGAAACTGCTCCAGTCTGTTTTTCTCATGTCACCCTCGCGCTCGAATGTGGCGTGCATGCCCAACGCTGCTGCCACATTATGCGACACGTGACCGCTCTTTGCAATCTTGAGGTAATCCCACAACAGGTTCTTGTAATCGGGATGCGCACAGTTCTCGATGAGTGTCTTTGCACGCTCGTCGGGTCCCTTGCCGCGCAAGTCGGCAACACCCCACTCTGTGGCAACCACGCGTACATCGTGCTCGGTGTGGTCGGCATGTGTAACCATAGGAACAATGGAGCTTATCATGCCGCCCTTCTGTGTCGAAGGACAGGTGAATATTGATATGAACGCATTGCGTGCGAAGTCACCCGAACCGCCGATACCGTTCATTAGGCGTGTACCGCAGATGTGTGACGAGTTCACACAACCGTAAAGGTCTACCTCAATAGCAGTATTCATTGCGATTATTCCCAAACGACGGATAATCTCGGGATGGTTTGAAATCTCCGACGGACGCAACACAAGCTTGTCGCGGAAGAAGTCGAGGTTGTCATATACGTGCTGCAGGCACTCCTGGCTGAGCGAGAGTGAACAAGTACTTCCTGCCTTTACACGGCCGAGTTCCATGAGTTTGATGACAGAATCCTGCAGAACCTCGGAGTAGAGATACAACGGCGGAATCTCGTTGCACTCCTCAAGTCCTTTGAGCACAGCATTGGCCACATTGCCGATACCGCTCTGGATGGGCAGACCTGTAGCAGGGATTATGCCGCGTTTCATTTCTCCCACAATGAAGTTCACCACGTTCTCGCCAATTTTGCGTGTGACAGGATCAAGTTCCTTGAACACGACCGGTTCGTTAGGGATGTTCACCTCCACGATACCGATGACCTTCTTGGGGTCGACCTGCACATATGGCTTGCCAATCCTGTCATCGGCACGGAAGATAGGAATCTCCCTGCGGCAAGGCGGGTCAAGCGGCTCATATACGTCGTGCATTCCCATTGTGTGGTGGAATGTATTGCGTTCGATGATTATTCTGTCGGCAAGGTTGGCTACAGTCTGTCCGATACCGCCGGCTGTGGTAAGGTATACCTTTCCGTCATCGGTAATGTCTATCGCCTCAAGGATAGCCACATTAACCTTGCCCATGTAACCGTAACGCAGGTCCTGCGCCATGAGTGAGAGGTGAAGGTCGCAATATGTCATCTCCTTGTTGTTGATTGCTGTACGCACCGTGGGATTGGATATGAACGGAGCACGGAAACGTATTGCCTGGGCACGTGACAGCACACCGTCTATTGAATCGCCTGTAGATGCTCCCGAATAGAGGTCAATCTTGAACGGCTTGCCTGCTGCATGTGCCTCCTCGGCACGCTTGGCAACCTCGGGAAGAACTGTTTTCGGTGTACCTGAAAGGGTAAATCCGCTAATACCCACACCGTCACCGTCGTTAATATACGTTGCGGCTTCTTGGGCTGTGATAATACGGTAGCTCATTTCGTTTTCTTTATTTATGTTTGTAATATATCAGTTGATAAATCAATATCTGCGGTTGAATATCTCGGAGTATATGAAAGCACGCTTGGCCTCGGAACCGCTCTTTATGGTTATACGTTCCTTTTGGGTCTCCTTCTCAGCCTTGTGCAGTACAGGACCTCCTTCGGTTGTGCGTACAGGCTCCTTTTTGTTTGGAACAGTACGTTTGGGCATACTTTTCTTTGGTTTTGGCTCAGGCTCCACATATATAACCTGCTGAGGAGCTTGCTCAAACTCTGGTCCGTACTCATCCGGCTCGGTCGAATACTCTTCTGTTAGAGGCTTCACCTCGACACCTTCTTTGCCGGACAGAGCCACCTTTATCATATAAACGACAGCATATATCATGCCGAAGATAACCAAAGAAATTATACTTTCCATACCTATGCGTTATTCTGAAAATAATCCTTGAACAGTTCATCGAATATCTCACCACGTGTCAGACGGCCGTTATCAAGGCATATGACCTCAACCTCACCTCTTGTCGACAACGCCTCGTCGGCAAGATTGTAGATATCCTGCTTTATTATTAGTTTGGCTCCTTTGCGGAGCATATTTATGCGAACCTCGAACCTGTCGCTTCCACGCAATGGGCGCTTGTACTCAATTGTAATCTTTGAGACCATAAGGTCAATGCCCTTGTCGTGCAGTTCGCCGAAGCTCACGCCCAGCGATTCAAGGAACTCATGACGTGCATGCTCCATGTAGTGCTGATAGTTGGCATTGTTGACAACGCCCTGGATGTCGCATTCATAGTCGCGCACCTTCATCCCAAAAGCATACATATATTTTTCCATAAGAAAGCCTTTTCCTTAATCATTAAACAAAGTACCTGTATAAATAACGGTACACTTACGGCAAATATACAACAATAAAATTATTGTTGGCTATTTTAAGAAATTTTATACAATTATTTTGTTCAAGCACGGTGCTACGACAATTATTTTCGGAATAAAATGCATATCTTCGCGCTACAGATGATTATGGAGCCGAAAGAGATTCAACACATATATGCACAACATCCGGGTGTAGATGCCCTGATGCAGTTGCGCGAAGAGGGAGGCAAGAAGAGAGTTTTCCTTGAGGGACTATTGGGCAGCAGCGCAGCGATGACACTTTGCGGACTCAAGCAGAGGGCACCCGAGCAGACAATGCTTGTGGTGATGAACGATGCCGAGGCGGCAGGATACTTCTACCACGACATGATGCAGCTGACAAGCGACAGCAATATCCTCTTTTTCCCGTCATCGTTCCGCCGTGCCATGAAGTACGGACAGGAAGACGATGCCAACCGTATTCTGCGCACAGAGGTCATGAGCCGCCTCACCAACCGCAGGCGCAAGGAAGGCCTGCTTATCGTTACCCATCCCGACGCCCTTGCCGAGAAGGTGGCATCGCAGAGTGACCTTGAGGAGAAGACACTCTCCATTGCCGTTGGAGACAGCATCAGCCGTGACGACGTGGAGAAGAGACTGGGTGCACTCGACTTCAAGGAAGTGACCTACGTTTACGAGCCCGGAGAGTTTGCCGTGCGAGGCAGCATCATCGATATTTTCTCCTTTTCATCGGAGTTTCCTTACCGCATAGACTTCTTCGGCGATGAGGTAGACAGCATAAGGACTTTCGAGGTAGAGAGCCAGCTGTCGAGAGAGCGCGTCGAGGAAGCAAACATCGTTCCTAAAGTGACCGGTAAGGAATCGGTTGCCATAACCTCGTTCCTGCCAAAGAACTGTATACTCATAACAAAGGACATTGAATACATCAAAGGCAGCATAGAGAAGTTGCGAAACGAGGGCTTCACCCTGCAGGCCAAGCTATCCGAGGAGAAGCTGCCCGAGATGCCCGAACTTATGTCGGCCGAAGAGATTGAGAGTTTTGCAAAGAGCGTCAAGCACTGGGAGATACGCAGCAATGCCAATGCACAGACAAAGGTGAAGTTCGACACTTCGTTGCAACCCCTGTTCCACAAGGATTTTGACCTTGTAAGCCAAAATTTCAAAGGATACATAGAAAAAGGCTACAAGCTTTTCCTACTCACCGATGACCTGCACCAGGCTGACCGCTTGAAAGCCATATTCGAGGAGCGCGGAGACGATATCCCGTTCACCCCAGTCGGACATACAATACATGAGGGTTTCTGCGACAATATACTAAAAATCGCCCTTTTCACCGATCATCAGCTGTTCGGGCGCTTCCACAATTTCCGCCTGCGCAGTGACCGTGCACGCAACGGCAAGGTAGCGCTCACGCTCAAGGAACTCAAGGAGTTCGGCATCGGCGATTACATCGTACACATTGACCACGGCGTTGGAAAATTCGGTGGCCTCGTGCGCATTCCCAACGGCAATGCCACACAAGAGGCAATAAAGCTGATATACAAGAACGACGATGTTGTCTTTGTATCAATCCACAACCTGCACAAGATATCAAAGTACCGCGGCAAGGAGGGAGAACCTCCCACGGTGAACAAACTGGGCACCGGTGCATGGGAGCGCATGAAAGAGCGCACAAAGAAGAAAATCAAGGACATTGCACGTGACCTCATCAAGCTCTATTCAAAGCGCCACAAGGAGGAGGGTTTTGCTTTCTCGCCCGACAGCTATCTGCAGAACGAGCTCGAGGCAAGCTTCATATATGAGGATACCCCCGACCAGCTGAAAGCCACCAACGACGTGAAGCGTGATATGGAGCGCAAACGCCCTATGGACCGCCTCATCTGCGGCGACGTAGGCTTCGGCAAGACAGAGGTTGCTATCCGCGCTGCTTTCAAAGCCGCCACCGACGGCAAACAGGTTGCCGTGCTCGTACCCACCACAGTACTCGCCTACCAGCACTACCTCACATTCAAGGAGCGACTCAAGGAGTTCCCATGCACCATTGAATATCTAAGCCGCGCACGCAGCACAGCTGCCACAAAGAAAATTCTTGAGGAGATAAAGGAGGGCAAGGTGGATATTGTCATCGGCACCCACAAGCTCACAAGCAAAGAGGTGAAATTCAAGGACCTGGGACTGCTCATCATCGACGAGGAACAGAAGTTCGGCGTTGCGGTAAAAGAGAAGCTGCGCCAGTTGAAGGTGAATGTGGACACACTCACCATGACAGCAACCCCGATACCGCGCACCCTGCAGTTCTCGATCATGGGCGCTCGCGACCTCTCCATGATACAGACACCGCCGCCCAACCGCTACCCGATACACACCGAGATACACACCTTTGATGCAGAGGTCATCAAGGAGGCCATCAGTTTTGAGCTGAGCCGCAACGGTCAGGTATTCCTCATAACGAACCGCATATCGGGAATGGAAGAGCTCGCAAGCCTCATCAGACGCCATGTACCCGACGCCCGAGTATGCACAGGACATGGACAGATGGAGCCCGCAGTACTCGAGAAGCGCTTATATGAGTTCATCAATCACGACTACGACGTGCTCATAGCCACCTCCATTGTGGAGAACGGCATTGACATACCCAATGTAAACACCATAATAATAAACCAGGCACAGAACTTCGGACTGAGTGACCTTCACCAGATGCGCGGACGCGTGGGACGCGGGAAGCGCAAGGCATTCTGCTATATGCTCACCCCGCCGCGCGAGAGCCTGCCCACCGATGCACGACGCAGACTGGAAGCTATAGAAAGTTTCAGCGAGCTTGGCAGCGGCATGCACATTGCGATGCAGGACCTCGACATACGCGGAGCCGGCAACCTCCTGGGCGCCGAGCAGAGCGGATTCATTGCCGACCTGGGCTACGAGACATATCAGAAGATTCTTGCCGAGGCAGTGCACGAGCTCAAGGACGAGGAGTTCAGCGACATACTCACCCAGGAAGAGGAGAGCCGCAGCGAGACAGAGCGCTACGTCAAGGAGTGCTTTGTTGAGAGCGACCTTGAGTTGCTGTTCCCCGCACTTTATGTTCCTGACAGCAACGAGCGTATACTGCTCTACCGCGAGCTGGACTCACTCACCGAGGAACGCGACATCATCGCCTTCAAGGCACGCATGAAGGACAGGTTCGGTGCAATACCCCCCGAAGGAGAGGAACTCATACGCATGGTAACCCTGCGCCGCAAGGCACAGAGCCTTGGTGTAGAGAAAATTTACCTTAAAGGCGGCAAGATGAACCTCTTCCTTGTAGATACCCGCAACGAGCGCTACTATACCAGCGAGACCTTCGGCACCATCATGAGCTACATTCCAAACAGCCCGTTCAAATGCAAGGTACGCGAGGGCGACGGACGCTGCATAATCACTGTAGAAAACGTCAAGAGCGTGGAGACTGCACTCGCTTTTGTCGAAGAAATCGAGAGACACAGAATTACACAATAAGCACTTACCAGTTGCAAATACAAGAAAAAAAGATTACATTCGCACAACATTTTGTTTGGAACATCCCGTACATGTCACGACATCCCAACAGAATCATCGATTGGAAAATGATAATACTAAATTCACAATGAACAAGACAAGACTATTCGGCTGCTTTGCAGCAGCCTTGCTGCTGTCGGCCGGTGCCACAGCACAGGAGAACAAAGGCGGCATCGACGCACAGATGCTCCAGGAACTTAAAGCAAGCTATGCTCCTACAGGCGCAGAGAAAGCCCTGCAGAACGTGATGTTGGCAAACTCGGTGAAGGTGCTCTCCGTTAACCAGGAGAACCTCAACGAGATGGACACACACTTCAGCCACAGTGTAAACTCAAAAGGTATCACAGACCAGAAATCATCGGGCCGCTGCTGGCTGTTCACCGGAATGAACGTGCTGCGCGCCAAGATGATTGCAAATGAGAACCTCGGTGCATTCGAGTTCTCACAGGTATACAACTTCTTCTTCGACCAGTTGGAGAAGTCGAACCTGTTCCTGCAGGGTGTAATCGACACACGCAAGGCACCATACGACGACCGCACCGTGGAGTGGCTTTTCAAGCACCCATTGAGCGACGGCGGCACATTCACAGGCGTTGCCGACCTCATCGCAAAGTACGGCATTGTACCAAAGGGCGTGATGAAGGAGAGCTATACAAGCGACAACACAGCAGCCTTCTCGGCACTGCTCACCACAAAGCTGCGTGAGTTCGGCCTCGAGCTGCGCACTGCACATGAGAACGGTGCAAAGGAGAAGAAGCTCCTTGAGATGAAGAAAGAGCAGTTGAAGGTGGTCTACAAGATGCTTGCACAGGTTTACGGTGTTCCACCGACAGAGTTCACATGGGCCCCGAAGGACGCAAACGGCAAATACCGTGAGGAGCCACAGAAGTATACCCCGAAGAGTTTCTATGAGAAGTATCTGAACATCAACCTCCAGGATGACTATGTGATGCTGATGAACGACCCCACACGCCCATACTGGAAAAGCTATGAGATTGAGTACGACCGCCACCTCTACGACGGACACAACTGGCTCTACATCAACCTGCCTCTGGATGAAATCAAGAAGATGGCCATCGCATCAATCAAGGACAGCACAATGATGTACTTCTCTTGCGACGTCGGCAAGTTCCTTGACTCAAAACGCGGAACACTCGACATCAACAACTACAATTACGGTGAGCTCTTCGGCATTGAGTTCGGCATGGACAAGCGCCAGAGAGTGATGACATTCGACAGTGGTTCGTCACACGCCATGACACTGAAGGCTGTTGACCTTGACAAGAACGGGAACCCTGTAAAATGGCAGGTGGAGAACAGCTGGGGCGCAAGTTCAGGCTTCCACGGCACACTCATCATGACCGATGAGTGGTTCAACGAATATATGTTCCGTCTTGTAGTAGACAAGAAGTATGTTCCCGAGAATGTACTCAAGGTTCTGAACGAGAAGCCTACAATGCTCCCTGCATGGGACCCCATGTTCATGCCTGAGGAGTAAACATACACAGTTTATAAATATTACAGCACGGTTTTCTTATGAAAGCCGTGCTGTTTGCTTATCGGCAACAGCCGGCCCTGCCTTTCATGGGGAAAAAACTTATCTATTGATAAAACCGATAGATAGTTTCGCGTTTTACACTAATGTACGAAAGAATTGGAGTTTGAAAAGGCAGTAATTTTGCGGTTCGAATTTTTAGAGATGATATAACATGATGACAAACTACAGTTTCAGAAGTATGATCAAGAGGTACGTCAATACAAGTGGCGTGCTTATTGTTGCTACCATACTGGCACTTATTGCTGCAAACTCACCGCTGAAGGATAACTATTTCGAGTTCTGGAGGCAGGAGGTGACACTATCCATAGGCAATTTCAACTTCTTCAGCCACGGCGGGCACAACATGTCGCTGATGATGGTGATAAATGATTTCCTGATGGCGATATTCTTCCTGTCGGTAGGACTCGAAATTAAACGCGAGATCCTTGTTGGAGAACTATCAACACGACAGAAGGCACTGTTGCCCATAATCGGTGCCTGCGGAGGTATGCTGGTACCCATAATCTTTTTCTGGCTCACTTGCCCGAATGACCCTGATATGCTACGCGGTGTAGCAATTCCTATGGCAACAGACATTGCATTCTCACTTGGAGTGCTGTCGATATTCAAGACACGAGTACCTATCGGCCTGAAGATGTTCCTTGCAGCATTGGCTGTTGCCGATGACTTGGGAGGTATCATCGTTATTGCAATCTTCTATTCACAGGCCATTGAGGTACAATACCTGTTGATGGCTGTTGGCTGCACACTGCTGCTTATGCTCGGCAACTATATGAAGATTATGAAGAAATCGTACTATCTGGCAGTGGGCGTTATCCTTTGGTATGCAATGCTGAACTCCGGAATACATGCCACGATAGCAGGTGTTATTGTCGCGTTCTGCGTGCCTGCATCACAGCGCAAGGGATCGGCCCACTACATCGAGCGCATACGCGAGAAGATAAACAGTTTCCCGGTAACAAAGATAAGCGGAAAGCATCACACGATGATTCTCTCCAAAGAGGACGTACACAAACTCAAGAGCATTGAATCGGCCGCAGATAAGCTTATAAGCCCGCTACAGGAACTTGAGGACAACCTTTACAAGATTATCGGCTATATCGTAATCCCATTGTTTGCATTTGCGAACGTAGGCATTGACATGTCATCAATGAGCATTACCGATGTTGCAGGCGGTGTAGGTATGTCTGTTATGACCGGCCTTGTACTGGGCAAGTTCATCGGCGTGTTCACATTCTCATGGGTGGCAATAAAGTGCAGGATTGTACAGTTGCCGGAGGGTAGCAACTGGAAGGCTTTTGCATCGGTATGCATGGTGTGCGGTATCGGGCTCACAGTGTCCATCTTCATTGCCGACCTCTCATACGCATCGCTCGGAGAGAGCGGCCTGCACCTTTTGAACCAGGCAAAGTTAGGCATCCTGTGCGGCTCGTTCATTTCGGCTGCTATTGGATGCCTGTTGCTCAACCGCTACCTGCCTAACGCGGCAGCAACAGAAGAGCAGGAATAACATTCAATACTTGCGCACATTAGCCAAACGCCATACGCACAGGCAGGCAGCACGGCTGATGTCTGTGAGCTTGCGGTAATTGATCTTGTCGGCGCTGTCCGACGGACGGTGATAATCGGGATGCCCCTCGGTGTGATACCACACGATGGGTATCCCCTTTCTTGCAAACGGGGTGTTGTCGCTACCGCCGATGAGACTCTCTGCTGCATTGTAGTAAGGAGCGAAACAAAAATCATATTTCTTCACATCCTCACGCAACCAATCGCCGAAGAGCGGATTGGCAGCAGTGTACATATAGCTCAGATGCATGGGATTCTCAGCCGGGCCACGACCCACCATATCAAAGTTCATGTATGCTGATATTTCCGACAGAAAGGTACATTTCTTGACAAAATAGGTCGAGCCTAACAACCCTTTCTCCTCTCCATCCCAAAGGGCAAAGATGATTGTGCGGCGAGGCTGTTTGCCCGACATCTTTATTGCTCTTGCTATCTGCAGTACAGCCGACACGCCCGAAGCATTGTCATCGGCGCCATTGAAACAACTGTCACCCTGAAGATTGGCATCAATACCCAGATGGTCATAATGCGCACCCACGACCACGACACCCTCTTCTTTTCCTGGAATAACGGCAAGAATATTCTTGAGTTCACGTGTCTCACACCCCTCGGCAATGAGCGGAGCAATGTCACAGTTGGCCTCTGTAAGCCAGTTGTTGACATTCTTTACCGCTGTAAAAGGCTGATAGTAGCCACTCTCAAGTAAAGGTTCGACACCCCACTCCTTGAACAAAGATACAATATACTCCGCTGCAATATACCCGCCTTGCATACCGGCATCACGTCCCTCAAGGAGGTCATCAGCAAGGAAGCCGACTATATTACGTGCACGTTCCTCGGAAACACTGGCAAGGGCTTTCTTGGGAAAACTCTGCGCGTATACGCCAACAGTACCTGACAATATCAGGAGTGTAATAAAAATTGACAGAATAAGATTTGTCCTACGGTTCATGATTTTATGATTTTTCGGTAAAATTAATAAATTTTCCCAATAAACAACAGAAATGACTTCTATTTATGCTCTATACTATGACAGAGCATGCGCCCCACTCCACATCATACCCAAACAAGGTATTTATTCTCAATCGGATATACACATTTTGAGATATTAACAGATTGTTGAAAACTTTATTTGAAAATAATTTGCGCAATATGTGGGGAATTGTGGGGAATTGTGTACTTTTGAAACAAATTTTCTATTTTAGAGGTATAATATGCGTTTCATAGGCAACATAGAAGCAAAGACAGACAGCAAGGGAAGGGTTTTCTTGCCTGCCTGCTTCCGCCGTATCCTGCAAGCCGAGGGATGCGAGAAGGTGATGTTGCGCAAGGATGTCTACCAGGACTGCCTTGTTCTGTACCCAGAAAGCAGCTGGAATGAACAGCTGGACCTGCTCCGCAGCCGTCTTGACAAGTGGAACGCAAAACATCAGATGATATTCCGACAGTTCGTGGCAGACGTAGAGGAGCTCACAATCGACAGCAACGGCCGCGTGCTGTTGCCGAAGAGATACCTTGGTATGGCTGCGATAAAGCAGGAAGTGAGGTTCATAGGAATGGATGACACTATCGAGATCTGGGCAAAGGAGAAAGTTGAACAGCCGTTCATGGCCCCTGAGGAGTTCAGCCGAGAACTTGAAAACATAATGACCACAGTAAACAACGCCGGAGATGAATGAGAATCAGGTATACCACACGCCTGTGCTGCTGAAGGAGAGTGTCGACGGAATGGAGATAACTCCCGACAGCAAGTGCATTGATGTGACTTTTGGAGGTGGAGGACACTCACGCGAGATTCTTGGCCGCTTGGGCAAGGATGGACACCTCTACAGCTTTGACCAGGATGAGGATGCAGAAAAGAATGCTCCCGAGGACTATCGCTTCACCTTTGTGAGGGGAAACTTCAGGTTCATATACAACTTCATGCGCTACCACGGCCAAACACAGGTTGATGCGATACTTGCCGACCTTGGCGTATCGGGACATCATTTTGATGATGAGACACGAGGCTTCTCGTTCCGCTTTGATGCCGAGCTGGACATGCGCATGAACAAGCGCGGAGGCGAGACTGCGGCCGACCTGCTGAACCGCGCGACAGAGGAGGAGCTTACAAGAATTTTCAAGCTATACGGTGAGCTGAACTGCGCGCGTAAGCTGGCAGCAAAAATTGTCAAGACAAGAGCCGAAAAGCCCATAAGGCGTGTGAATGAGCTCATTGAGATTGCAAAACCGTTCTGCCCGCCACAACGCGAGAAAAAGGAGATGGCAAAAGTGTTCCAGGCCCTGCGCATTGAGATAAACAAGGAAGTTGAAGCATTACAGGAGATGCTCAAAAGCGCAAAAGACCTGCTGAAGCCCGGTGGACGTCTGGTGATTATAACATATCACTCCATTGAGGACCGCATTGTAAAGAATTTCATGAAGAGCGGAAACATTGAGGGCATTGTGGAGAAGGACTTTTACGGAAGGGTCACCTCACCTTTCGATGCAAAGAAGGTGATTGTACCTACCGATGAGGAAATGGAACGTAACCCACGTTCGCGCAGTGCAAAACTGCGGATAGCAATAAAAAAAGCCAATTAAAGAAACATGGATACAGAAGCGACACAAGTCAAGAAGAAGAAAAGAAAGAGCAAGAAAGGCAATATCATAAACACCATAATCGGTGGACGCCTTTTTGCAAACGAGCTGTTCCGCAGGAATGCGACATTGCTTGCGCTGATTGTGTTCTATTCCTTCATATATGTGAGCAACCGGTACGAATATGAAAGAGAACTCCTGAGAATAGAGAAACTCACGAAAAGAAGAGACAACCTGAAGAACAACCTGTTGACGTTAAAGAGTGAGTTTACTTCAAAAAGCAGACAGAGTGAACTTGAAAAGATACTCAACACAAGAGAGAGTGAGCTCGGCACAATGAGCAAACCGATGTATTCAATCAAAAAATAGCAAGAGATGTTCCATTTCCGTTCCGATTCTATATTCCGATTCAACATACTGGTGATATTCATATTCACCAGTATCGCTCTTGTTATTATAGGCAACACTGCAACCACAATGTTCAAGGACAGGGAAATCTGGAACAAGATAAAGGAAAGGTACATTCAGGACAGTATCCCGTTGCAGCCCGAAAGAGGAAGAATCCTTGATGAAGAAGGGGGACTCATTGTAAGTAGCCTGCCCTACTACAGACTCCGCATAGACTTCAAGTATGTAAACAACGACAACAAGAAGGATGCAGAGATTACGACATTTAAAAGAGACTCCTTATGGAAAGAACATCTTGACGAGGTAAGCAAGGGACTGAACGAAATATTCCCGGGTGAGAGTGCCGAGAGTTTCAAGAAGCGTCTATCAAAAGGTATAAAGAACAAGGAGAGATACTTCAGACTATACCGCGGAAAGATCTCATACACGCAGTACAACCGCCTCAGACGGCTACCTATCTTTGAATTGGGCTTCAAGTACAGCGGATTGTTCATAGAACGCGACAAGGACTTTTCAAAAGACAAGAAGAACAAAGACAACCGCAACAAGACCGACCGCAAGAACATTTTCGGTGACATAGGCCTGAGCACATTCGGTGTTGCCCGCGAGACAACCAGAGACAGCGTATTGGCAATGGAATACAGCGGACTTGAACAGAAATACAACCGATACCTCGAGGGCACACCCGGTTTAGGACGCAAAGAGACAAACAGAAAAGGCAAAGTAATAACCAAGGTAACCAATGCACCTGTTGCCGGAATGGACATACAGACAACAATCAACACCGAGATGCTTGACATTTGCGAGAATGCGTTGAAGAAAGTCCTTGTAGAAAACCACCTGCCCGCGGGTTGGGCCGTTCTTATGGAGACAAAGACCGGTGACATAAAAGCCATTGTCAACCTCACGAAGAGTGTTGACCCGTTCGGGAAAGTCGTCTATCTTGAAACAGCCGATAACATCCCTAACAACCCCACGCCCAACCACGCACTCTGCCGCATTATGGAACCCGGTTCCATTTTCAAGACCGTTGCTGTGACAGCAATGCTCGCCGACGGCAAAGTAACGGCTAATGACTCCGTAAAGTCATACGCCTCAAAGGTATGCAACTTCAACGGGAAATTTGTGAGAGACGAGATGTACCGCGACAACGGTACAGGCAAGTACAGTATGGGAGAGGTGCTGAAGTACTCATCGAACATAGGTATGGTACAATATATAAAGAAAGCATACGAAAATTGTCCTGAGGAGTATACAAATACACTCAAACGCTTTGGTATGACCGACAACTACAAACTAATTGAGAATGAAGCCACTCCTTATATAACTACACCTGACAGCAAACGCTGGAGCAGGCAGAGCCTCAACTCCATGTCATACGGATATGCAGTACAGATGACAGGAATAAACATGCTGAACTTCTATAATACAATTGCCAACGGGGGCATACAGATGCAGCCACGAATAGTAAAAGCTGTACTGAAAGATGGAGAGATCATTGAGGAGTTCCCTACAAAGGTCCTTAACCCACAGATGATTTCCAAACAGACAGCCAACGAGGTAACAGAAATGCTTATCGGTGTGGTAGAGGGCGTAGGAAAGGACGGCAGACCCGACGGTACAGGAAAGCGCGCAAAGTCAGACATGATGAAGGTGGCCGGAAAGACAGGTACTGCCGACCTCATAAACCCTGTCAACGGACGCTATGACGGATTCGGGAAGATGATGAGCTTCTGCGGATTCTTCCCGGCCGACAACCCGCAATACACCCTTTTGGTGCAGACAATATACGAAGAGCGTCAGGATACACGCCCAGCCGAGGAGAAGAAGAAACTCGGTGGCGGAAGCACATCTGCAGTCGCATTCAAGGAGATTGCCGACAAGGTTATGGCAAAAAGATTAAGACAGGATATCGGACTGTTGAAAGAAGATAGCCCCACACTGCCTGCAGTAAAGAACGGTTGCATTGCAGAAGCAGAGATTGTTCTCAAGGGCATGGGAATGAATTGCGAGAACGAGGACAGCTGCGAGTGGGGAACAATAAGCAGAAGCAAGGATACCGGTTACAGGATAACTGCAAAAGGCTACAGCACAGGAAGTGTTCCCAACGTAACAGGCATGGGAGCCAAGGATGCCGTTTATCTTATGCAGCGATGCGGTCTTCACGTGGAAATTGACGGTGTTGGAACAGTTGTGTCGCAGAGCATAAGTGCCGGTACAACAGCAAGAGAGGGAGCAACAGTGCGGTTAAAACTCAGTTATTAAAGAAATAAAACAAAGATACATAATGAGACTCAATGACCTTTTAAGAGAGATTCAATACACAAGGCTCGTTCTTCCAAAGGATGAAGTCGAGGTAAACAGTGTAAACATCGACTCAAGACTTGTACAGGATGGCGGGATGTTCATTGCCATCAGGGGGACACAGGCCGACGGACACGCATATATACCGTCAGCAGAGGAAAAAGGAGCTACAGCCATAGTATGCGAGGATATGCCCGAGAAGCAGAATTCCAATGTCGCATACATTGTAGTCCCTGACGCCCAGGCCGTAGCTGGCAAGCTGGCAACCACATTCTATGGCAACCCTTCACAAAAGCTCAAGCTGGTGGGAGTGACAGGTACCAACGGAAAAACCACCATTGCCACTCTGCTTTATAAATTGTTCAGAACTATGGGGCACAAATGTGGTCTGCTCTCCACCGTCTGCAACTACATCGACGGCACGGCATACCCATCTACCCATACAACGCCCGACGCCGTATCGCTCAACAAGCTTCTTGCACAGATGGTGGACGCCGGATGCGAATATGCATTCATGGAGGTCAGCTCACATGCTCTTGCTCAGGAACGCGTGGGTGGACTGGAGTTTGCCGGTGCCATATTCACGAACCTTACACGTGACCACATGGATTTCCATGAGACAATGGAAAACTACCTAAAGGCAAAGAAGAGCTTCTTTGACAATCTTCCGCGCAACGCCTTTGCCATCACCAACCTTGATGACAAGAACGGCCCCGTAATGGTACAGAACTGCCGCGGCGACGTGAAAAACTACTCGACACGTACTATCTGCGACTACAAGGCACGTCTTGTGGAGACACACCTTGACGGCATGATTCTTGAGTTCAACAACCGAGAGTTCTCTACCCTGCTCACCGGACGCTTCAACATAAGCAACCTGCTGGCGATATATGGCGCAGCAGTAGAACTCGGGAAAGACCCGGAAGAGATACTCACAGTAATGAGTACACTGCGCCCTGTTTCCGGCCGTTTCGAGACACTGCACTCGCCCGACGGAATATCGGCAATAGTGGACTACGCACACACGCCCGATGCCTTGAAAAACGTTCTTGGCACAATCAACGAGGTGTTGCGCGGCAGAGGCAATGTAATAACCGTTGTAGGTGCCGGTGGAAACCGCGATAAAGGCAAACGCCCCATCATGGCAGTAGAGGCTGTAAAAGGCAGCAACAGAGTAATACTCACCTCGGACAACCCACGTTTCGAGGAGCCACAGGATATAATCAACGATATGTTGGCCGGCCTCAACGACGAGCAGAGAAAGAATGTCATTTCAATCGTGGACCGCAAAGAAGCCATAAGGACTGCTTGCGCTCTTGCACAGAAAGGTGATGTGATACTTGTTGCAGGCAAGGGACACGAGGATTATCAGGATGTCAAAGGCGTAAAGCACCATTTTGACGACAAAGAGATAATTAGAGAGATTTTCAACGCTTAAACAGGAACTGCAAATATGCTTTACTACCTTTTTGACCTCATACAAGAGTACAATCTGCCTGGAGCAAGGTTGATGAATTACGTATCTTTCAGAGCGCTGACTACAATTGTCCTCTCGCTCCTGATATCTGCATGGTTCGGAAGCACACTTATCAAGTACTTCAAAAAGAAGCAGATAACAGAGACTCTACGCGAATTCGACAAGAACAACCTCAAGGCGGGAGTTCCCACCATGGGCGGACTAATCATAATCATTGCCATAATTGTCCCATGCCTGTTGCTCGGAAAGCTTGACAACATCTATATGATACTGCTCATAATAACAACAGTATGGCTGGGGCTACTGGGCTTTGCAGATGATTACATAAAAACATTCAAGAAAAACAAGGATGGAGTGCCCGGTAAGGTAAAGATCATTGCACAGGTAGGACTCGGACTGGTAATAGGCATCACACTCTACTTGAGCCCGCAAGCTGTGATGCGCGAGAATATAACAGTGGAGAAGGGTAATATCGAGGAGGTAGAACATCGCTTGGTTGCCGAAAAGGTAAACAAGACAACCATTCCGTTCATCAAGAACCACAACCTCGACTACAGTGAGGTTATGTCATTCTGCGGCAAGTACAAGGAACAGGCAGGTTGGGCTCTTTTTGTCATTGTCACAATATTTGTGGTTACTGCCGTATCGAACGGGGCGAACCTGAACGACGGGATGGACGGTATGCTCGCTGGAAATGCGGCAATAATAGGAGTGACGCTTGCAGTACTTGCCTACGTGTCGAGCCACGTAGGGTGGGCCGAATATTTTGACATAATGTTCCTGCCCGGTGGAGAGGAGGTTGTTATATTCACCTTTGCATTCATCGGTGCACTAATCGGATTCCTGTGGTACAATTCGTTCCCGGCCCAGGTGTTCATGGGCGATACAGGCAGCCTCACCATCGGAGGTATAATAGGCGTACTTGCAATCCTCATTCACAAGGAAATCCTGCTTGTACTGCTTTGCGGTATATTCGTGGCCGAGAACCTTTCGGTAATAATGCAGGTGGCATATTTCAAGCAAGGCAAGAAGAAAGGTGTAAAGCAGAGGATTTTCCGGCGCACACCTTTGCACCACCACTACAACGTAGAGGATGAGAAATTAGACAAGGAGTGTACTTATATATTCAAGGGGCCGGAGCATCCAATGCACGAAGCAAAAGTGACAGTCCGCTTCTGGATTGTGACAATCATCATGGCAGCATTGACCCTTATGACACTAAAGATAAGATAAATGGAAAAAAGAATAGTCATATTAGGAGCCGGCGAAAGCGGATGCGGAGCAGCCGTCCTTGCCGACAAACTCGGGTTCGACGTGTTTGTATCAGACTTCGGAGCAATATCCGACAAGTACAAGAAGATGCTTGACGGACACGGTATTCTATGGGAAGAGAAGAAGCACACAGAGGAGCTTATTCTCAATGCAGGCGAGGTCATCAAAAGCCCGGGCATACCTAACGAAGCACCCATAGTCGTAAAGATTACGGATGCCGGAATACCGGTAATATCAGAAATTGAATTCGCAGGAAGATATACAAGAGCAAAAATGGTGTGTATTACCGGAAGCAACGGAAAGACCACCACAACATCACTGATATACCACATTTTCAAGAAGGCCGGCCTGAATGTCGGTCTTGCGGGAAACATAGGCCGAAGCCTGGCACTCCAGGTTGCCGAGGGTGACAAGGACTATTACATTGTTGAGCTCAGCAGTTTCCAGCTTGACAATATGTACGAGTTCCGTGCAAATGTGGCAGTCATCATGAACATCACCCCAGACCACCTCGACCGTTACGGCCATAATATGCAGAACTACATCGATGCCAAGTTCCGCATCCTGCAGAACCAGCAACCCGATGATGCCTTCGTATACTGGAACGATGATCCCATAATCAAGAACGAACTTCCAAAGTACAGCCATGGCAGGCTTTACCCTTTTGCCGAGAAAAAACATAACGGCGCGGCAGCCTACTCACACGAAGAGAAGCTCATTTTCACAGAGCCCACTCCCTTCAACATGGAGCTTGAGGAACTTTCACTAACAGGAAAGCACAACCTCTATAACTCAATGGCGGCTGGTATATCGGCAAATGTTGCCGGCATACGCAAGGAGACCATAAGGGAGGCACTGAGCTCCTTCACCGGTGTTGAACACCGCCTTGAGAAAGTAGCCAACATAAACGGTGTAGAGTACATCAACGACTCCAAAGCGACCAATGTAAACAGCTGCTGGTATGCCTTGCAAAGCATGAAGAGGAAGACAGTACTCATACTGGGTGGAAAAGACAAAGGTAACGACTACAATGAGATTGCCGACCTTGTAAAGGAGAAGTGCTGCGCACTCATCTTCCTTGGTGCCGACAACAGCAAGCTACACGATTTCTTCGGTGGATTCGGGATTCCCATAATTGACACACACTCGATGGAAGAATGTGTCGCCCAGGCACACAAGACCGCAAAAAGCGGCGAAACAGTGCTGTTGAGTCCTTGCTGTGCAAGCTTCGACCTCTTCAAGAGCTATGAGGAGAGAGGAAAACTGTTCAAGGAGTCCGTTTGTAAACTTTAAAGCATAAAACACCATTATTGAAGATAAAAGGAAAGGATTACTTATGAGTGGCGATAAGTTAAGAAGGATATTGTTCAAGGGGGACAGGATCATATGGGCTGTCTTCTTCATAATCTGTGCCATTTCCTGGGTGGAGGTGTTCAGTGCTACCAGCCGACAGATAAGCGACAGCGGCAATTACTGGCATCCCATCATCAAACACACGGCATTCCTTTTGAGCGGTATATTTGTCGTGTGGTTCATGCAGAATTTGAGGCTACACCAGATCAAAGGCCTTACGAATGCCTTTTACTGGGTCGGCCTGATAGGACTCATATGGGCACAGCTTGACCCCCATTCAAGAATCAACGGAAGTGCACGCTGGATAAACGTATTCGGACTGTTCACGATACAACCGATGGAGTTCGCCAAGATGGGAATAATAATGATGGTTGCCAGAATTCTTGCGAACCACCAGAATGAGTACGGTACAGAAGGGACCGCCCTCAAGGAAATCATAAAATACAGCATTCTTCCCATATTGATCATATTCAAAGAGAACCTTTCAAGCGCAGGCCTCATCGTAATAGCAATATATATGATGATGTATATCGCAAAGGTCCCCTGGAAACAGTTGGTTACTTTGGCTGGCATCGGTTTGGGATCGGTCGTTTTAGGAGTAACACTCCTTTTGGCTATTCCCGAAAGCTTTGCCGATTATGGAGACTTCGGCAGCAAGGTCATAACCTGGAAGCATCGTATTATGGACATAGGTAACAGCACGCCCATCGACCCGGACAACTACAAGATTGACGATGACCAGAGAGCACATGCGAACATGGCCATTGCATCAAGCCACCTGCTCGGATGTGGCCCGGGAAATTCAGTACAGCGTGACAACATACCGCATGCTTACTCCGACTTCATCTATGCCATAATCATTGAGGAGTTGGGACTGATAGGAGGTATATTCATAATACTGCTGTACCTGACATTCCTTTACCGGAGCGGAAAGATCGCGAACAAGAGTGAAGATGCCCAATCGGCATATATCGCAATGGGTATAGGACTGATAATTGTACTGCAAGCCATGTTGCACATGTATATCTCGGTAGGAGATTTTGTAACAGGACAGCCACTCCCTCTAATGAGCCAGGGAGGAACATCAGTAATAATTAATTGTATTTATATCGGTATGCTGCTGTGTATAAGCCGACACGCCACAAAACCGGCTGCGGTGGTAACAGAAACCGAGAGTACAAACAATCAAAAGATTATACTATGAAAAAGGAGTACAGAATCATTGTCAGCGGAGGCGGTACGGGTGGTCACATATTCCCGGCACTCTCGATAGCGGATGCCATAAAGAGGAAACACCCCACAGCCAAGATTCTTTTTGTAGGCGCAGACAACCGTATGGAGATGCAGAGAGTCCCCGATGCCGGGTACGAGATTATCGGGCTTCCTATTGCCGGCTTTGACCGAAAGAATCTGCTGAAGAACATAAAGGTATTGTGGCTTATACTCAAGAGCCAACGTATGGCAAAGAAAATCATCAAGGATTTTGCCCCTCAGGTTGCTGTGGGTGTAGGAGGCTATGCCAGCGGTCCGACCCTGAAGACAGCTGCAAGCATGAATATACCCACACTTATCCAGGAACAGAATTCATATGCCGGAGTGACAAACAAGATTCTTGCTAAGAAAGCAAAGGTGATATGCGTTGCCTACGATGGTATGGAGCGTTTCTTCCCTCACGAGAAGATAAAGCTCACCGGTAACCCGGTGCGTAAAGCCCTCATTGATATGCGTTCAAACCGCAGTGAGGCATTGCGGCGCATGGGCCTGCAAGAGGACAAGAAGTGTGTGCTTATTGTCGGGGGAAGCCTCGGTGCACGCAGCATAAACGAGAGCATTTTGGCACAGATTGGACTCATAAGGGCGAATAAAGACATTCAGTTCGTGTGGCAGACAGGAAAGCTCTATTTCGAGGAAATGAAGCAGAGAGTTGCGATTGAAGGAAAGCCTGATAACCTTACAATCACTGACTTCGTATCGAATATGGCCGATGCCCTGAGCGCTGCAAACCTTGTGGTATCACGCGCCGGAGCCGGTTCAATCTCGGAGTTCGCTTTGCTTGGCAAGGCAGTCATCCTCGTTCCCTCACCAAACGTTTCCGAAGACCACCAGACAAAGAATGCCATGGCACTTGTTGAGAAGGATGCAGCCATATACGTTGCCGATGCAAAAGCGAAAGAGGAACTTGTTGCGAAGGCCATAGAGACAGTTAACGATGACACAAAGATAGCAAGCCTCGAGGAAAATATCGAGAAAATGGGACGACCTAATGCTGCTGAGGAGATTGCCGAGGAGGTGATGATGTTAGCAGACGCCTACATTGAGAAAGAGACACGACGTAAAAAGGAGAATTTGAAATAATGGAACTGAAGGATATAAAATCAGTATATTTCCTAGGGGCAGGAGGCATTGGAATGAGCGCCCTTGTAAGGTACTTCCTCAGCGAGGGCAAGTTTGTTGCAGGCTATGACCGTACACCGTCAAAACTCACAGACAGCCTTATCAAGGAAGGTGCACGATTGCATTTTGAGGAGAATGAGGAACTTATCCCCGAAGAGTGCAAGGATCCTGCATCAACACTGGTGATATTCACACCTGCAATACCGGCCACACACAAGGAGTGGAAACTATTCCGCGAAGGTGACTTCACCATAAAGAAGAGAGCCGAGGTGCTTGGCATAATTACAAGAGACAAGAATGGTGTATGTGCTGCCGGTACGCACGGCAAGACAACCACATCGACCATGACTGCACACCTGCTGCACCAGTCGGATATCGATTGCGCAGCATTTCTGGGTGGAATATCAAAGAACTACAAGAGCAACCTCATACTCTCGGACAAGAGCGACCTTGTTGTCATTGAGGCCGACGAGTATGACCGCTCGTTCCTGCACCTTGAGCCTTACATTGCCACAATAACATCGGCTGACCCTGACCACCTTGACATATACGGCAACAAGGAGAACTACCTTGAGGCATTCGCACAGTTCACTGAGAAGATACGCCCCGACGGTTACCTTATAATACACGAGGGACTTGAGGTGACACCACGTACACAAGAGGGTGTAAAGTGCTTTGTATACGGTAGGGAGAGTGGAGATTTCCATGCCGAGAACATACGCATCGGCAGCGGAACAATCATCTTCGACTATGTATCGCCATGGCAAAGGATAAATGACATTGAGCTTGGTGTACCCGTTAGCATAAATATAGACAACGGAATCGCCTCAATGGCAATGGCAGAAATCTGCGGTGTATCGGCCGAGGAACTAAAAGAGGGCATGAGGAGTTTTGCAGGTGCTGACAGACGGTTCGACTTCCACATCAAAGAAAACGATCTTGTGCTGTTGAGCGACTATGCCCACCACCCTGACGAGGTAAGGGCATGCGCAAGCTCCATCAAGGCACTGTACAGCGACAAGAAGGTGACAGCACTGTTCCAGCCACACCTCTACAGCCGTACCGCTGACTTCTATAGGGAGTTTGCCCAGAGCCTCTCACTCTTTGACAAGGTAATACTTGTGGATATATACCCTGCACGCGAGGAGCCTATCCCCGGAGTGACAAGCAAGCTCATCTATGACTGCCTTGATGCAAATGTGGAAAAGAGGATGTGCAGCCGCGCCGATGTGCTTAAGGTTGTCGAGGAGGAGAAAGACGGTATCGAAGTCCTTGTGTCACTGGGTGCAGGAGACATCGAGAATGATGTTACGAAAATGAAAGAGATTCTTTTGAACAGATAATAACCTGATACATTTTAATTTAAAACGCCACTTAATGCTGAAGAAGATTCTTATATACACATTCTGGGCAATATTGGCCGGATATATGGTTTTCGCTCTGGTCATCATACCCAACATTCCCGACACCAATCTTTGCAAGGGGGTGCTCATAACCGTTGACCGTGACGGCAGCGATATCCTGAACAGCGAGAATATTGTCGAGATTCTAAACAGCAACGGTATTGACCCGAACGGGAAAAACATCGACAGTGTCAGCTGCTCACAGATAGAAATGTGTATAAACAGTATCTCTCTTATAAAGGAGTGTCAGGTGTACAAAACAACTAATAATTCCATAGCCATTGAAGTTGAATGCAGGATACCGATACTGAAAGTCCTTGACATCAACGGCAATACATATTACATCGACTCGTCAGGCAGCAAGATAACAGACGTACACAAGGCTCTTCATCTGCCCGTTGCATCAGGGCACATAAATGAAGATATGCTCAATACAGACCTGAAAGAGGTTGCATGTGCAATATACAACAACAGGTTCTGGAAAGCACAGACCGAACAGATACATTTTGATGCAGAAGGCAACATCATACTGGTACCACGCGTCGGAAAACACATAATAGAGTTCGGAAATGCCGGGAACGCCAACGAGAAATTAGAAAAGCTTTACACCTTTTACATGAAAGGACTCAATACCGTGGGATGGGACAAGTATGAGAAGCTGAACATTGAGTTCAACGATAAGGTTATATGCACAAAGAAGAACAAGAATAATTAAAGACAGATATGGGACAGACCAATTACATTGTAGCAATAGAACTGAGTTCGTCAAAGGTTACCGGTGCCGTAGGTATCGAGACATATAACGGGATGAAGATTATTGCAACTGCAAGTACCCGTGTTGACGGATATATATCCAAGGGCGTTGTCCGCAACGTCGACAAGACAAGCGAGGCCATCACATATATAATAAACAGCCTTGAACCTAACCTCATCGGAGAAAACGGGGAAGAGATTATGATAAAAAAAGCATACGTCTCGCTTGCAGGGCTTACCATACACAGCATACAGTCCAAGATTGCACGAGGCTTTGACACGTATACAAAGATAACCTCGGACATCATCAATGAGATGGAGCTTGAGAACGACTACAGATTCCAGGTTCCTGAAGGCTATTCTAAAGTACAGGTAATCACACAGGAATACAAGGTTGACGGCAAGACCGACCACAATCCGGTAGGTGCTCCTGCAATGACAATTGAAGGATGCTATCTTAATATAGTAATAAAGAAGCAGTTCCTTGAACAGCTCAAAGAGAGTTTCAAGCAGGCAAACGTGGAGATTGAGGACAGCTTCATTGCGGCACGCATGGACGCCGATATACTGCTCACAAAAGATGCACGCCGTAACGGATGCGCACTTGTGAACATCGGTGCCGAGACAACTACCATCTCAATATACAACAATGACAACCTACGCATGCTCAAGGTACTTCCACTAGGTAGCAACAATATAACCAAAGACCTGTGTACCGAGCAAATATCATACGACGAAGCCGAGGTCATAAAGATTACACGTGGATACAAGGCTTCCGGTAACGAGAAAGAACCCATTGATAACGAGACCGCAAGCAACGTCATCAACGCACGCATGGGCGAGATTCTCCAGAACGTCAAGTATCAGATTGAAGAGTCGGGAGAGATGATACATAATATCATATTCACCGGAGGAGGTTCTAGACTCAAGAACATAAGCCTCCTGTTTGAGGAGTACCTGCCCAACTTCAAGACAAGCATTGTTGCCGACCCGCAGCTGGCCTTCGAGTGCAAGCCGGGCGTGAACACATTCGGTATTTTCACCACTGCACTCTATGGATTGCTAAACCAGGGTAAGGTAAACTGCTGTGAAGAGGAGATATACGAGTCACAGGCTACAGGCGGAGAGCTCTTCTCCGTTGATGCAATGACAGGCAGCAATACTCCTGTAGAGGATAACACTTCCGTTAATTCCGAAGAGGAAGAGAGAAAGAGAAAAGAGAAAGAAGAGGAGGACAAGATAAGAAGAGAGAGAGAAGAGGAGAAGAAAAGGAAGAAGAAAAAAAAGGAGAATACTTGGAGTTTCGGTGACCTCTTCGGAGGAATAAAGACATATCTCCATGATGCTGCCAGCGAGGACGAAAACGACGAGATAAACAAAGAAGATGAATAACAGATGATACAAAACAGTACTAATATGGAAGAACCGGCAAAGAAAACACTACCTTTTGCAATACCTACCGAGTGCCCAAGAATAATAAAGGTTGTCGGCGTAGGTGGCGGTGGCAGCAATGCCGTACACAACATGTACCGCAAGGGCATACACAATGTATCATTTGCGGTATGTAATACCGACATGCAGGCAATGCAGAATTCCCCAATACCGAAGAAAGTTCAGTTAGGCATTGAAATAACCGAGGGACTTGGAGCCGGCAATGACCCGGAGGTTGCCCGTAAAGCCGCAGAGGAGAGCCGGGAGGAACTTGAGCGCCTTTTCAATGACGGCACAAAGATGGCATTCATCACAGCAGGAATGGGTGGCGGTACAGGCACTGGAGCAGCCCCGGTGGTGGCCGAGATTGCCAAAAAACTGGGTATTCTCACCGTGGGTATAGTTACAATACCTTTCAAGTTCGAGATGACAGGAAAGATAAAGCAGGCGCTCAAAGGCGTAATAGAAATATCTAAACATGTAGATGCATTGCTGGTAATCAACAACCAGCGCCTTATCGATATGTTCCCGAAACTTAATGTCACCGAGGGCTTCCACCTTGTCGATGACGTGCTGACAACAGCGACAAAGAGTATCGCCGAGATTATCACCGCACGCGGTACCATCAACCTCGACTTCCGCGACGTGAGGAAAATTCTCAAGGATGGTGGAGTGGCAATCATGAGCTACGGCATCGAGAAGGGCGACATGCGCGTTTCACGTGCATTCCGCAGTGCACTTCACTCTCCTCTGCTCAATGACAATGACATCTACAAATCAAAAAAAATCCTCTTCAACATATACGAGAACCCCAATGACCCCATCCGCATCGAGGAGATGGCTGAGGTGGAGTCCTTCATGGCACAGTTCCAGGAAGAGGACATTGAACTCATCTGGGGTTACAGCAAGGACCACAACCTTGAGGAGGGTGCGGTAAAGGTTACCGTACTCGCTACCGGATTCGGAATGAAGGATATCCCGGGTATGGAACCCGTTATAAAGAAAGAGGAGGAGAAGGAAGAGAAGATTTCGCGTGAAGATCAGGAGAGACTCGACCAGATGTTGGGCGTCTTCTACAAGCCCGAGTACAAGGTATACATCTTCAAAGGTGATGAGATGTACAACGACGAGTTCCTTGAGGCTCTCGACAACTCGCCCACATACAAGCGCAGCGCCATGGAGCTGGAGAAGATTATGAATATTGTAGGCTCACTGCCAAAGGAGGAGTCTCCCGAACAAGCCGATACAAACGTTGTTGAAGAGAACAGAGAGACTGAATCCGCAGAAAACAATGATGACAACAATACAGAAAACGAAGAATAATATGGAACTTTTTGACATTATCAGCAATGACATCAAGGAGGCCATGAAGGCAAAGGACAAGGTAGCCCTCGACACCCTCCGCAACATCAAGAAGGTTCTTCTTGAGGCAAAGACAGCACCGGGTGCAAACGACACCGTAAGTGACGAGACAGCAATAAAGCTCATACAGAAACTTGCAAAACAGGGCAAGGAGTCGGCAGAGCTATACAGCAGCCAGAACCGTCCCGAACTTGCGGCAGAGGAACTGGCACAGGTCGCAGTCATGGAGAAATACCTCCCTAAGCAGATGAGCGAGGAGGAGATTGCGGAAGCCTTAAGGGAGATTATTGCACAGACAGGTGCTGCAGGACCACAGGACATGGGCAAGGTTATGGGCGTTGCCACCAAGCAGCTTGCAGGAAAGGCCGAAGGCAGAGTAATATCAACTATCGTAAAACAGCTGCTCAACAACTAATCGAACAGTTCACGAAGCACCTCGGCCGACCTCAACTGCGGGAAGTCAGGGATATGCAGACGGTAATAATCAGACAGGATTGCGAGATAGACACCTCGCAATCCTCTGTTTAAGGAGAGACGGTGCATCGTATCGTAACCGGTACGCAAAAGTTCCACGAATGGGGCGGCATCCTGCGGCAACAGGAAATCACCATGCAGAGGATGCTCATTTACGACACAGCCTTGCCTTAGATCGATATAACTTCTTTCGGTATAATCATCAATATTCGGATATATTCCGAGATAACGCAATAACTGCACCATAAATACCAGGTGGAAATCAGCAAAGCCGTTTTCAAGATTGTCGAAAAGAGTGAATGAGCGGTCAAGGAAATTGAACAGAGACTCGTCACCGCCCTCCTCACGTAACGAGTACGTGAGCAATTCGGAGAGATAAAGAGCTATTGAAGACTTTACCACGTCACAGCCTATGGAATAGTACATCTGATAGGGCTGTACCTCAGAGATGCGTGAAAGCGACTTCCCGCTCCTGTATGAGGCAGTGAAGGAGAGCATTGAAAGAGGCTGGAAGAGCACGCTGCGCACGCGGCTGCGCTTGCTGTGTGACACTGGCACCAGAAAAGACATACGCCCATGTGAACGGGTGTATATGTCGGCAATCAACAGATTGTCGTTATATTTCAATGTCTTGAGGACAATTCCATCAAATTTCTCAACCATAAATTCTTGACAAACTCCTTATGAGAGGCAAATTTACAAAAAAATACGACAAATTGTTTGTCAATTCAAAAAAAAGGTTTTACCTTTGCATTCGCTTTAGCCACCATATTCTGTTTGGACACCCTCAAAAGGGGTTTTGGCAAGGTTAGGCCCATTCGTCTATCGGCTAGGACGCAAGATTTTCATTCTTGAAAGAGGGGTTCGATTCCCCTATGGGCTACAATTAAAACTAAAAACATTTATAAAGAGATGGCAAACCACAAATCATCACTTAAGAGAATCAGACAGACAGAGAAGAGAAATCTTCAGAACCGTTACTTTGGTAAAAACATGCGTTCTGCAGTTCGCGGTCTCCGCGCAATTACAGACAAGAACGAGGCGTTGGCCAAGTTCCCAGAGGTACAGAAAATGCTTGACAGAATGGCTAAACGTGGTCTTATCCACAAGAACAAGGCAGCAAACCTCAAGTCAGGTTTGTGCGCAAGAATCGCTAAGCTTGCCTAAATTCTGAAAAACATATATTTACCGAACAGGAGGCCGGATATTCTATCCGGCCTCTTCGTGTTACAGACACCTCCTGCAGAAGAACAGAGGACACCGAAAACCAAGTTTAAAAAGACTTAAAAAAGAAGAGAGGAGACTCTATTTTAAGCAAAAAACACTTGCCGAATAGGCCATTTTTTAGTAACTTTGTTCAGTTTATAGCATTAGAAAAATCAATTATGAGCGAAGATATCAACAAGAGCTCTGCGGCCAATTATTCGGCCGACAGCATTCAAGTCCTCGAAGGTCTGGAGGCAGTCCGCAAACGCCCAGCGATGTACATTGGAGACATCAGCGAGAAGGGACTCCATCATCTGGTATACGAGGTTGTCGACAACTCTATCGACGAAGCCATGGCAGGGTTCTGTACGCATATAAATGTAACAATCAATCCAGGAAACTCAATTACCGTACAGGACAACGGTCGCGGTATCCCCGTGGATATGCACGAGAAAGAAGGACGTTCAGCACTGGAGGTGGTTATGACAGTGCTTCACGCCGGAGGCAAGTTCAATAAGGATTCATACAAAGTATCGGGCGGTTTGCACGGTGTTGGTGTATCCTGCGTAAATGCGCTCTCAAAGCACATGAAGACCGAAGTGTTCCGTGATGGCAAACATTACGTACAGAACTACTCATGCGGAAAGCCCCTTGAGGCTGTACACTGCGTCGGTGATACCGACATTAGAGGTACAAAGCAGACATTCCAGCCCGACGACTCAATCTTCACCGTATCGGAGTACCAGTACCAGATTCTCGCTACACGCTTGCGCGAGCTTGCATACCTGAACGCCGGCATCACAATCACCCTCACAGACATGCGCGAGGCCGACGAGAACGGCAACTACAAAAGCGAGACATTCTACTCTACCGAGGGTTTGAAGGAGTTCGTGCGTTATATTGATTCTTCACGTACACCGCTCATCAGCGACGTCATCTACCTTAACACAGAGAAGAACAACATCCCCATTGAGGTAGCAATCATATACAACACCGGTTACAGCGAGAACGTACACACATACGTCAACAACATCAACACTATCGAAGGCGGTACACACCTTGCCGGTTTCCGTCGTGCATTGACACGTACACTAAAGAAGTACGCCGACGACACCAAGGCCCTTGAGAAGGCAAAGGTTGAGATTTCTGGCGAGGACTTCCGCGAAGGACTGACAGCCATAGTATCCGTCAAGGTTGCCGAGCCACAGTTCGAGGGACAGACAAAGACCAAGTTAGGCAACAGCGAGGTAACAGGCGCTGTAGATCAGGCAGTAGGCGAGGCTCTCGCATACTATCTTGAGGAGCACCCTAAGGAGGCAAAGATGGTCGTTGACAAGGTTATTCTTGCGGCAACTGCACGTATCGCGGCACGCAAGGCACGCGAGAGTGTACAGCGCAAGAGCCCAATGAGCGGCTGCGGCATGCCGGGCAAACTTGCCGACTGCTCCGACAAGGACCCTGCAAACTGCGAGCTCTTCCTTGTGGAGGGTGACTCTGCGGGCGGTTCTGCAAAGCAGGGACGCAAGAACAAGTTCCAGGCAATCCTTCCGTTGCGCGGCAAAATCCTCAACGTGGAGAAGGTAATGTGGCACAAGGCATTCGAGAGCGATGAGGTAAACAACATCATCCAGGCAATCGGCGTACGCTTCGGTCTTGACCCAGAGGACAGCAAGAAGGCTAACATCGAGAAGCTGCGTTACCACAAGATAATCATGATGGCCGATGCCGACGTTGACGGTGCACACATCGGAACACTAATCATGACACTCTTCTACCGTTATATGCCCGAGATAATCGAGGGCGGTCACCTCTACAAGGCCATGCCACCGCTCTACCTCTGCTCAAAAGGCAAGGTAAAGAAATACTGCTACGACGACAAGGAGAAAGATGCATTCGTACAGGAGTATGCAGGCGGTAACGAAAAGGATATCAACATACAGCGTTACAAAGGTCTCGGCGAGATGAACCCAGAGCAGTTGTGGGATACCACAATGAACCCTGAGACACGTACACTCAAGCAGGTGACGATACGCGATGCCCAGGAGGCCGACTACATATTCTCAATGCTCATGGGTGATGATGTAGGCCCACGCCGCGAGTTCATCGAGAAGAACGCCACTTACGCAAACATCGACGCATAATGGCATTATATAATAGCAGTGGGGAACAATTAATCTTTGTTCCCCACTGTTATTATATACTTGTATTAAACTTTCAGGAATATCTTTTTCCGGTACAGTATATACAGGAAAATCCAGCATACAAACACATACGACAGCCAGTAGGCCGACGAATAGAAGCTCTGGGGTAACATATTGAGAACACCGCCGAAAAGTGTCTCTACAGGCTTATAAAAGTCAAGGAACTGCTGCGCAATGTAAATGGCAATGGAATTCATACCTATTACACGGAAAAAGAAGGTCCAACATCGCCAGCCAAGCACATCCACCAGAAGATAGAACAGTGCGAACAACAACAGCGACCAGCCGGCTGCACAGCACACAAAAGAACTTGTCCACAGATTCTTGTTTACCGGGAACAGATTGTCCCACAAGTAACCAACAGCAAGCAAAGCAACAGCTGTAACAGCCATAGAAAGAGCCTTCAGGTAGCCCGACATAGAACTTGTGCGTACATACTCACCCGTGAATATGCCCAGCATTGCTGTGACCACTGCAGGGAGGGTAGAAAGCATGCCCTCGGGGTCATGAACACCCAAGTGAAGTCTTCCGGGTAACATTAGCCTGTCGACATAACCCACAATGCACCCCTCCATAGAGAAACAGGAAGCGCCTACAGGAGCATCGGGCGCCGCAACAAGCGCCAACAGTGCCCAGTAGCCAAGCAACAGCGCCACAGAGACAAATAGTGCGACCCCTCTACCCAACCAAAGGTAGAGAAGCGAAGCTATCATCCAGGCAGAACCAATCCTGCCGAGCACACTGGCATAGCGCAGATTCTCAAAGTCGAACTGCAACAGCCCATTGTAGAGCACACCAAGCAGGATAAGCATGAATCCACGCTTGATACATTTAAGAGAGATTGCAGCCCTATCCTTACCGACAGAGAGCTGCTTATGCAAGGAGAACGGAAACGACACGCCCGCCAGAAAAAGGAATAGCGGGAATATGAGGTCATAGAAAGCAAAACCGTGCCACTCTTTGTGCCCCATCTGCTCGGCAAGTGCAGCGGCACAGTCGGCCGGCAGGAAAGATGCGACGGCAAGCAGCAACGGGCCGCCACCCATGATAAAGAACATATCAAAGCCGCGCAAGGCATCAAGCGACATCAGACGTCCATCCTTTTTCATACACTGTTTCATTTGATTATCAAATCATCCACACGCACCTTCGGTACGCAATGTACCCCGTCTTTCCTGTAATAATCATGTGGTTCAGCGGCAGATATCTCCACAAGAGAGTGCTTCTCGGCACTTTTGCCGATTGCAAGAACCATCAGTGGCTCAAGGGAAAGGCCAAGATTCTCCATAATCCTTTCCTTGTTGAAAGAGAGGATGCAGAGCCCGTTGAGACCTATCTCTGTAGCCTGAAGAAGCATACTCTGCACTGATATCCCAAGGTCAATGTAAGTGCTTGTGCGCGGGGCTATTGACGAGCAGACAATAATGAACGCATTCGGCTCCATCCCCGACAACGGCAGCTGCATCTCGCTCAAAGCAGCACCCATTGAAATGTGAGGGAGCACCTTTTGAGCCTCATCGGCTGTGACAAGACGGAAGCGCAGAGCCTGCCTGTTACGCGCAGAAGCAACTTTTGTATTGACCGACACAATCCTGCGCAGCTGGTCAGCACGCACAACAAAAGAGGCATCATAACCCCGGGTACTGCGGTTACGCTCCAGAAGCACAGCAAGAGAATTCTTGTTCTTTGTCCCTTGCGCGCCAGCAGCTGCACGATGCTGCTCCATCTTCTTTTCAAGATAATTGTCTGCCATAGCAAATAGTTCTGGGAAATAAAAAAGAGCCCCAGATATCTGAGGCTCTTTGAGGTACCTGGCGGATTCGAACCGCCGTACACGGTTTTGCAGACCGCTGACTAAGCCACTCATCCAAGGTACCGGTTGCATTAGCGATTACAAAGGTAAGACATTTTTTGTGAAGAACAAACAAAGATGCCCCTTTTTTACATTTTTAATCCCTTTTTGGGCAATTATTCAGACATTTACACATATAATCGGCTTTAAAATCCTATCTTCGCGGTGAAAATCATGATACACAAGGTAGAAAGTTTCATCTCAAGACACAAGCTGCTCACACCGGGAGCAAAGGTTCTTGTGGCATTGAGCGGCGGAGCAGATTCCGTTGCACTGCTCGTTGCGCTCCTTAAATTGGACTACCATTGCGAAGCAGTCCATTGCAACTTTCATCTGCGTGGCGCAGAGAGCGACCGCGATGAAGCTTTTGTAAAGCAATTGTGCGAGAAGAAAGGGGTAAAACTTACTACGGCACACTTCGACACCACCTCTCATGCCAAAGCTGAAGGAATTTCCATTGAGATGGCTGCCCGCGAGCTACGCTACAAGTTGTTCGAGGAGCTCAGATCCTCCTGCGGGGCAGAAGCAATTGCCGTTGCACACCACCGCGATGACTCGGCCGAGACGGTACTTCTAAATCTCATACGCGGCACAGGCATCAAAGGGCTGCGCGGCATTCAACCCAGGAACGGCAACATAGTGCGCCCGCTGCTATGCGTGGGACGTGCTGACATCATCGACTACCTCGAATGGCGAGGCGAGGAGTTTGTCACGGACAGCACCAACCTCGCAACCGACTATACACGCAATAAGATCAGGCTTGAAGTCATCCCGAAGCTTGCGGAGATAAACCCCTCAATACTTGACAGCCTTGCAGCAACGGCACAAAGGATTGCCGAAGCTGAACTAATATACAGCCACTCGATTGCAGAAGCCACTGAAAGGGTAAAGGAAGAGAACTGCATTGACATTGAAGCCTTGAAGAGAGAGATTTCCCCGGCAACGGTGTTACATGAGATTCTCTCACCGCTCGGGTTCAACGGCACACAGGTAGGTAATATATATGACGCACTCGACAGCGACGGTTGCCGCGAGATAACCAACGGCAGGTGGCGTGTCGTCAAGGAGCGTCGTTCACTAACCATACTACCACAATCCGGAAGGGAGCCATACTACGGTATATTGCCACAAGAGGGAAGCGTGAATACCCCCACAGGCACATTGCAGCTGTCAACACATGCCTTTGACGGCAGCATCCCAAGAGAAAGGAACAGCGTATACCTTGACAGAGACAGCCTGAAACTACCGCTGACTCTACGTACAGTAAAACAAGGGGACCGCTTTGCACCCTTTGGCATGCGCGGCACAAAACTTGTGAGCGACTACCTCACCGACAAGAAGAGGAACACAGCCGACAAGGAACAGCAACTCGTCGTAACAGATGCTAACGGCACAATAGCATGGCTTGTCGGTGAGCGCCCGGCAGCACCTTTCTGCGTAAAGGAATCGACGAAAGAGGTGATACACCTTATATGGATAAAAATAAAGATAGGCTGACAACAAGCTATTGCTCAAGTGTCAGCCTACAATTATTTGCAAACAAGATGTTATTCGCTCAATATCTTCAATGCTTCTGAAGCCTCTTCGTTACCACCTTTTTTTGCCCTGCGCAGCAGTTTCACCGCCGTTGAACGGCTTTTCTCTACACCCTGACCATTGTTGTAGCACACTCCAAGATAATATTCAGAATCGGGATAGCCTTCATCCGCAGCCAATGCGAACCACTTTACAGCCTCTTCATAGCTCTGTTCAAGACCAAGCCCCTCATAATAACATACACCTATGTTATGCTGTGCACGTACATTCCCCTGCTCGGCAGCCTTTACAAACCACCGCACGGCAATCTCCTTGTCATTTCTTACACCCTGGCCGGTAAGATAGCAGAATCCAAGGTCGCACTGTGCATCGGTGTTACCCTGGGCTGCAGCCAAAGCAAACAACCTTGCAGCCATCTGAAGGTCCTTACTGACAAGCCTTCCCTCATAACAGAGCCTTCCTTGCAGATACTGCGCATCGGCATACTCCTGCTCTACAGCCGCATGCAACCAGCTCAAAGCAGTCTCTTTGTCCTCCTCATATCCACGCTCTATAAGATATGCAGCAAGGTCAAGTTGAGCAACAGCAAGACCTGCCGATGCGGCAGCTTCATAAAGCTCCATAGCCTTATCCCCGTCCCAATCGACGCCGACACCGAATTCATAGCAATAGCCAAGATTGTATAGTCCCTCCGGATGTCCTTGGTCAGCCGCTTTCTTATACCATTCGGCAGCCTTGAAGTCACTCTTCTCTACCACTACTCCATTAGCATAGAAAGTTCCCAAAAAAGACTGCGCCTCTGCATTGCCCTGCTCGGCTGCACGGCGGAACCACTCCGCAGCCACCTGATTGTTCTTTTCCACCCCTACGCCAGTGTAATAAGCCACACCCAACGCAGTCTGAGCATCAGCATTACCTTGTGAAGCTGATAGCAGATACCATTCTACCGCATTTTCTGCCGACTGCGCGACCCCATAGCCACACTCGTAACAGTAACCTATGGTATACTGTGCCTCCGGCATACCCTGAAAGGCAGCCTTTCGGAACCATACCACTGCCTCAGCCTTATCTTCAGCTGTCCCACTGCCGTTGAAACAACAGAGACCGTAATCGTACTGCGCATCGGCGTGGCCGCTCTCTGCAGCCCGTTTAAGCATTACAACAGCCTCATCGTAACGCCCCTCGGAAAAGAGTTCCACTCCACTGCGGTAACATGCCTCTACAGAGTCTTTTGAAAGAGAAACTGTAGAAACGCTGTCCTGTGCAAACGACAAGACGGGAACAAGCAACATCAAAACAGCGACGGTAAGGTGCTTCATCTGTTATTATTATTTGAGTTCATTCAACTTGACCTCTGCATCGGCATGTCCCAAAGATACAGCCTTTTGCAGATTCTCCGTAGCCAATGGCCTGTTTCCGGACTTTGAATATATGCATCCTAAAATATAATACACATCGGGAGCTTCGGGAGCAAGGACCTTCGCTTCTTCAAGAGCAGCGGCACCCTCCTCAAGCATATTTACCCTGTAACACAAAAGTCCTTTCTCAAGGTAGAATGAGGCATTGCCCGGCTCAATTGAGATTGCATGTTCAAGGTCATTGAGAGCCTGTTGGAACATCTTTCCCTTTACCTCGGCCTGCGAACGGAGATAGTAGAAGTTCGCATTGCGTACTTCACCCACGACCTCTTCGTACTTGTTATAGTCGAAAACGGCCTCACGGTAACGCTCCGCCGAATATTTGAGCAGAGCACGTGTAAGGATATAAGGCGATGCATCCTTCAACATATTTTCGTCAATGCAGCTTATCGCGCTGTCCATAAGTTCTACTGCAGCATCATAATTCTTCAATGCCCCCTGGCATTGCGATGCCCTTGCAAAGATTTCCGGACCGTGCATACTGGTACCTGACAGAGATAGATAGCATTGGCTTGCCTCTTCGAACTTGCCGTTAGCGAGTAGCGCATCTGCCTTATAGTTCACATACAACGGCTGCGGGTCAAGCTCTATCGCCTTGTCAAGAGTCCCAAAAGCATTATCACGGTTGAGAATAGGGTGAGAAACTGTATCACCGCTCTGCACAATTGAATATATCACCTTTGCCTTGTTGAAATAGACCTCTGCCGCATTCTTTGAACGCGACAGGGATTCCTTCCATGCAGCCTCCGCTGCATCCATGTCACGGCAGTACACAGCCAAGTACTCGGCACGGCTCATATAACCCTCGTGCCTGTCGGGGAAAGCCGCTATGAAATCGTCCACAGCAGTGCGGAATGACAGGCTGTCACCCACCACCGACTGCATATACATACAGGAAAGAGCAGTCTCCTCATCATCGGGCAAAAGAGTGCGTATACCCATATCATTATAACGTCCCCTGCCGTATGTGACAGAGGTTGTGACAAGCTTATCATATACAGTAGAGCCGATGGCATAGCTGCATGTATCGCCAACTGTCATCGGCTGCATGATTGCCACAAGTTCGCCGTCGGCATTGACAAGCGGAAGTGATGCATAATTCTCCTGCATCTTGATGTCAAGGGTATAATATGCATGCGAATAGAATGAATCTACTGCCACAACGCTCACTCTCTTTACCTCTCCGTTGTTCTTCTTGCCGTACGCGAGCATATAAAGTTCATCGCCTACCGGTACCGCATTACGGCAAACCGGCAGGTAGGAGATCTTCTTGTCTGCGGCAACACGTACCCTGACACAATCGTACAGATTGTTCAGGCCTACAATTCCCAATACAGGACGCGCCTTGCCTTTGGTATCAATGACTGCAATACTGTCCGTCTTGCACGCCAGCATATACGAAAGCACAACATCACCGTTGCCATCCACAAAGAAAGCCGTTCCGTCACCCTTCAGTTCACCCTCATCGTATGTAAGGATGCTTGTGACCGACTGACGGGCCTTGTCCACTTTCTTAGGCAGTTTCTGAGCCACACATAGAGTGACAGAAAACAGCAGTATAGAAAATACAACAATACTCTTTCTCATAATCCATTAATCCTGAAGATGACGCTGGCGCACAGCCTCGTAGAGGATTACACCGGTTGCCACCGATACATTCAAAGACTCGATGTTGCCGAACTGTGGGATAGAGACCCAATCGTCACACAATGCAAGATGTTCGCGCGGAATACCAGTATCCTCGGCACCCATCACAATACATACAGGCTCGTTAAAGTTTGTCTGTGTATAGTTCATGTCGCCCTTCTCTGTTGCGCATACGATGCGTATTCCCGAGGCTTTCAGATATTTGAGGGTCTCGGTTATGTTCTTCTCACGGCATACGGGAAGTGTGTGCAAGGCACCTGCAGATGTCTTCACGGCATCGGCATTGACCGTAACACTGTTGTGTGCAGGCAGGATAATGGCATCAACGCCGGCACAGTCACATGTACGCGCAATTGATCCGAAGTTACGTACATCGGTTATACCGTCGAGCAGCACCAGCAGCGGGCTCTTGCCCTCTTCGTAAAGAGTAGGAACGAGAGTGTCTACATGAGCATACTCAACAGCCGAGATATATGCTATTACACCCTGATGGTTCTTTCGTGTGATGCGGTTCAATTTCTCCACCGGAACACGCACCACAGGAATTGTGCGGCCACGCAATGCCGCAAACAGTTCACGCGACAAGTCGCTCTGGATGTCACGCTTGACCAGAATCTTATCAATCTCCTTACCGGCCTCAAGAGCCTCGAGAACGGCGCGTACGCCGAATATCATTTCATTTGTATTTACCATAAGAACAGGTATATATATTCTAAATCATTTAATATCAAACTTTCTGTATCAGCCTACTCTCTTGTCATCAACCCTTTGCAAGCAGTTCCCTCGCATTATCAAGGGCTGCTCCGGTAAGTTGCTCTCCACTCATCATCTGTGCAATCTCACGAACACGCTCCTCACCGTCAAGACTGAGTATATTTGTTACAGTACCCTTTGCCGTCTCTTCCTTGTACACCTTGTAGTGGTTTGCCCCTAATGCTGCAACCTGCGGAAGGTGTGTTATGCTCAACACCTGTGAAAGGCCGCAGGCCATTTGCCGCATTATACGCCCCATGCGCTCGGCAAGGATTCCGGAAACACCGGTATCTACCTCGTCAAAGATAAGTGTCGGTTGCTTGCTGCCTGCTGCAATAAGCGACTTGAGCGCAAGCATAACACGCGCCATCTCACCGCCCGAAGCTACATCACTCAAAGGCTGCGGAGCACTGCTACTGTTGGCAGAGAAGAGGAAGACCACATTGTCGCGGCCCGTGGCAGTGAAGCCCTCGACAGGTCTGAAATCCACCTCGAAACGTATCATCGGCATACCCAGATTCACAAGTATCGCCACAATCTTTTCCTGCAGCACCGCAGCACTCTCCTTGCGCACTGCAGTCAACGCAGAAGCCATCGCTGTGAGTTCCTCACAAACCTTGGCAATACGTTTCTCCATTTCCTTTATATCCTCATCACCGTTCGTTATGCTGTCCAATTTGGCTGCATAATCCTGTGCAAGGGCAAGCAACCCGTCTACATCCTCAACCTTGTGTTTCTTGAGCAGAGAGTAAAGTTGTGCCACACGGTTCTCCACGAACTCCAGACGGGCAGGCGCAAACTGAATACGGGCGGCACGTTGCTGCATCTCCTCACAGCAGTCCTTGAGCTCTATATAATTACTTTCGAGCCTGTCGGCAAGCTCACCGGCAGCAACATAATGTGCTGACACACGCGAAAGAGCCGCTGCCGCCTCACGCACTGCCTGCAACAGACTGCGTTCATCGCTATCGATAGCATTGCAGACACCATAGAGTGCAGCCTGTATCTCCTCAGCGTGTGACAGTTCCTGCAGTTCCTGTTCAAGTTCCTCAAGTTCACCGCCCTTCGGGGCTGCCGCTTCTATCTCATCGAGCTGAAAACGCAGCCACTCTTCATCGCGACGACTCGTCTCGAGCGCCTCTTTGCGCTCCACAAGTTCACGTTGCAAAGATGTATACTCCTTGTAGCACTCCTTATACTCAAGCAACTGTTTCTTGTTGCCAGATAAAGTATCAAGCACGCCAAGCTGATAGTTCCTGTCACCCAGCAACAGGTTCTGGTGCTGCGAATGGATATCGATAAGACGCGAACCAAGCTCCTTGAGCAGCGAGACATTCACCGGCGTATCGTTTACGAAGGCACGGCTTCGTCCGTTGGCTGCAAGCTCGCGGCGTATTATACACTCCTCATCATAGTCAAGGTCATTCTCCTCAAAGAGGGCCTGAAGCCCGAATCCGGATATATCGAAAGTACCCTCAATGACACAACGCTCGGCCCCCTCACGGACACTCTTCGCATCGGAACGTTCTCCCAAAAGCATAGCTATGGCACCCAGGAAAACAGACTTTCCGTGACCCGTCTCACCGGTGATCACAGAAAATCCCTCCGAGAAGTCAATCTCGACCTTCTCTATGAGTGCATAATTGCGTATTGTAATATGCTTCAGCATTATTTGCTTAATTATTGTTCTTTGTAATCTTGTCCCACTCCGAAGAGAGCGAAGGATTTATCTCGGAGAGTATCTTTACCACCTCCTTCTTCTCATCAGGGGTACATTTTGAATATACGTTTACAATCTCATCGACCTTATATTCGGTAAACAATCTTGTAAAATAGGCCATTGGGCGGTCCTCGTATGCCTTGCGCAACAAACCGAAGCTCTCCGTTATAGCCTTACGGCCACCGTCGGCATTGCCGAACATCGTATCGAGTCCCAGACGGTGATATTTGTACATAAGCCTGCGGACAGGTTCCAGCGCACCGTTCATATAATCATCTATAACTGTATAACGGTTGTTCTTGCCACTACCGGCACGCCACCCTGCATCACCCAGATTCTGTGCATTGCCGGCAATCGTAAGTGCCTTATTAAGGAACTCTCCACCACCGAGTTCACCCATGGAATCAAGATCCATACCTATGATAGTATATACATAAAAGGCAACCACGGCTGTCAGGTTATTGTCGAGACTCTCCTCAACGAACTCCAGACGGTCATAAGGGCGGTAACTGAACTTTATACTCTGGTCCTCATACTTGAAGAGTATTGAGTTATATGACGAACCGTACACAGGACGTGTAGCCTGCACCATAAGAGAACAGTCAAAAGAGCCGTCGTCACTATACGAGTTCACGACAAAATTGAATACGCAAGCAATGCGCTCGTTCTCTTCATATATGTTGTTTGTCCACTTACGGTTATTGATGAACTCACCGAGTGCATCCTGCAACATACTGAAGACCTCGGTATTTGTACCTTGTATCTTTGAAGCATTAAGGCTGACTCTCGCATTCATTTCCTCTCCGTCGGCACTTGCCGTAACCGGTACAAAAAATAGCATCATCAGCAGCATGCACTTCACAAGATAGTCGACAACATCCTTGGCGACGCTCTTCTTGCTCTTGAGCGGATATTCACTCTTTCCCTCCCGGTCTATTATTGTCACTTTGTTGGTATCGCATGCAAAACCTGCTCCTTTGTCCTCAAGGGAGTTGAGCACAATGAAGTCAAGATTCTTCTTCTGCAACTTAATACGTGCATTTTCCTCGCCGTCATTTGTCTCAAGGGCGAAGCCGGCCATGCATTGACCGTCTCTCTTTGCCTTACCGAGCGTTGCAGCGATATCCGGGTTGGCTTCAAGCTCTATTGTCATTCCGTCCGATGTACGTTTAATCTTCCGATCGGCCTGTACAGATGGACGATAATCAGCTACAGCAGCACAAAGGACTGCGGCATCGCACGACGGGAACAAGGATGTGGCAGCACCACACATCTCGCGTGCCGACTCCACATCAATACGCTCTATCGAGGGGTGCGGTGTTGGCAGAGAAACCGGGCCGGCGACAAGCTTAACGTCAGCACCGCGACGTGCACACTCCTCGGCTATTGCAAAGCCCATCTTCCCCGAAGAGTAGTTGCCGATGAAACGCACCGGGTCAATCTTTTCGTATGTAGGCCCGGCGGTGATAAGGATTCTCTTGCCGCAGAGTTCACTTCCGGCTAAAAAAAAATCCTTCAGTACCTTGACTATATTTTCAGGTTCTTCCATACGGCCTTTGCCACTGAGATGGCTTGCGAGTTCTCCTGCTGCAGCCTCAATGACAATGTTGCCGTAACCTTCAAGCTTATCGATATTATGCACCGTTGATGGATGGGCATACATGTCAAGGTCCATTGCCGGAGCTATGAACACAGGAGCTTTCATCGAGAGATAAGTTGTGACAAGCAAATTGTCAGCTATGCCAGCAGCCATCTTTCCTAATGTCGATGCTGTAGCCGGAGCCACAATCATGGCATCGGCCCATAGGCCCAACTCCACATGGCTGTTCCACGCACCACTGTCATTTTTGAAGAATTCGCTCAACACAGGCCTGCCAGACAGCGTAGACAATGTAAGTGGAGTTATAAACTCCTTTGCAGCAGGAGTCATCACTACCTGCACCTCGGCCCCCTCCTTCACCAACAGCCTTACGAGCATAGCCGCCTTATATGCAGCAATACTACCCGTTACTCCCAGTACTATCTTTTTTCCCTTCAACATCAGTATATGTTAAAAAAGTGATTCTTATTTCTTGAGACCACGCAGTTTTATTCTTGTGAGCGCCTGTTTTGTATTGAGCGGGAACTCTCCGTTCATCATCCAGCCATAATAGCCGGGATCACGGTCAAGCACTGCATCTACAGGCATTCCCTTGTATTTTCCGAAGTTGAACACCTCACGCCCGTTCTCATCATATACGAAACGTCCTGCAAAATCCACATTCTTCGTAAAAGAAGATTCGTTTGCAAGAGCCGCCATATCGTTTTCGAGGTCACTGTAATGGTCGAGCTGGGCCTTTAGCACATTATATGTGGCACGTGTGTCGGCAAGCGCGCTATGTGCGTTGTCAAACTCCGTACCGCAATAGAACTTGTGTGCTGCGGCAAGAGTACGTGGCTCGCGCTTGTGGTAGAGCACCTGTACATCTATCGCATTGTGACGTGACAGGTCTATATCAACCTGCGCACGCAGGAACTCCTCGGCAAGCAACGGAAGGTCGAAACGGTTGGAGTTGAAACCGGCAATGTCACATCCCTCGAACTCGTTCGCTATCTCCTTGGCCACATCCTTGAACAATGGACAATCCTTGACATCCTCATCGTAGATGCCGTGCACCGCTGACGCACCCTCTGGAATGTGCATTCCCGGGTTGATGCGTTTACAGTACTCGACCTCGCGGCCATCGGGATAGACTTTTATGTAGCATATCTCGACGATGCGGTCTCTTGTAATGTCTATGCCCGTAGTCTCAAGATCAAAGAATATTATCGGTTTTTTCAGATTCAGTTCCATATCAGTCAGTAAGCATCATTGGCATCAACAACATCAACAACTCCTGCTGTTCAACCTGCTCGGCCGGAACAACGACACCGGCACGTGAGGGGTCGGCAAGTTCAATCACCACATCCTGACCCGGAGTGTTATTGAGGATATCGATAAGGAACGAAGCACGGAAGCCGATATTCATTGAAGCACCCTCATAACTGCATGCGATACTCTCCTCGGCCGATGTTGAAAAATCGGTATCCTGTGCAGAGATAACCACCTTGTTGTCCTCAAGGTGAAGCTTGATAAGACTCGCCTGTGAAGAGAAGATAGCCACACGACGGAGTGTGCTGATGAGAGCGACACGGTCAACAGTGAGTTTGTGAGGATTATTCTGCGGAATTACAGAGTTATAGTTTGGATAACGGCCCTCAAAAAGACGTGAAACAAGCTTGTACTCACCCAGGTCGAATGTAGCGAAACGTCCGTCGAATTCAACGGCCACCTCCTCCTGAGCCTCCTTACCAAGAAGATTCTTGAGCAGGGTCGCAGGTTTTTTGGGAAGAATAAAAGCCGATTTCTCGGCACCTACTACAGAGTAGTCGCGGCAACGCACGAGCTTGTGACCGTCAGATGCCACGATTGTAAAGTTCTCAGGAGTGAAGTCAAAGTATACACCGCACATTACAGGACGTACCTCATCATCGGCTGTCGCAAAGAGTGAGCAGGCAATACCGTTAGAGAGCACCTTTGTCGGGATATTTATTGCAACAGCACCCTCACCAAGGACTGCTGCCGAAGGATATTCGTCGGCATTCTGTCCCACCATGCTATACTTACCGTTCTGGTAGTATATTGTCATCTCATATGTCTCTTTCTTTATCTCGAAACGCAGAGGCTGCTCCGAAATCTCTTTCAAGGAATCAATGAGAATCTTTGAAGAAATGGCAAAACTGAAATCTTCAGAACAGTCAACCACCTCAACGGTAGTATTGAGAGTGTTGTCCGGATCCGATGCCGTAAGCGTCAGGACATTTCCCTTGAGTTCGAAAAGAATACAGTCAAGGACTGAAATTGTATTCTTTGAATTTATTACACGACTGATTGTCTGCAAGCGAGACGACAGCAAGGAACTTGAAACTGTAAAGTTCATAATATTTAAAATTTTAATTGATTAATCCATATTAATTACCAGCGCCGGGTATGCACACATTGCGCACGCGCGTATAAGACACAAAGATAGAACTTAATAGATAAAATGCGAACAAAAAATCAAAGAAAAAATTGCTTTTCGGCAATAAAAGAACTATTTTCGCCGGGTATTTTGAAAGAATTATGGAAATTACAGGTAAAATCATTGCAGTGCTGCCCGAGAGAGGCGGCGTATCAAAGACAGGAAACGAGTGGAAAATGCAGGAATACGTGCTTGAGACACATGAGCAGTACCCAAAGAAGATCTGTTTCAACGTATTCGGTGCAGACAAGATAGCACAGTTCAACATTCAGGCAGGCGACGAGATGACAGTTTCGTTTGATATCAATGCCCGCGAGTACAATGGCCGCTGGTACAATGACATCCGCGCATGGAGAGTAGAAAGAGGCACAGCACCTGCTGCCGCTCCAATGGACATTCCGGTAATCAACGCCCCGAAGGTTGAGGTCCCCGACTTCAGCAAGGATGCCAACGACCCTGACGAGTTGCCATTCTAAACTTGTAAATTATATTTACCGCATAATAAAGCAAGAGCGGGTTGTCTATTTTGACAACCCGCTCTTGCTTTATACATAAAAAATAAAGTCCCAATCACTTGAGACTTTACATAATCTGTGATACAACTTTCAAGATACCATATCACGAGTTCATGCTCATGAGGAACTCCTCGTTGTCCTTTGTCCTTTCAAGGCGATCCTTCACGAACTCCATTGCCTCCATCGGAGTCATGTCGGACAGGTACTTACGGAGTATCCACATACGGTCAAGTGTATGACGGTCAAGCAGCAGGTCATCTCGACGTGTAGAAGATGCTATGATATTCACAGCAGGGAATACACGTTTGTTGGCAAGTGAACGGTCGAGTTGAAGTTCCATATTACCGGTACCCTTGAACTCCTCGAAAATCACCTCGTCCATCTTTGAACCGGTATCGATTAGTGCTGTCGCAATGATTGTCAGCGAACCGCCGTTCTCTATGTTACGCGCTGCACCGAAGAAACGCTTCGGTTTGTGAAGAGCATTGGCATCCACACCGCCAGACAAAACCTTACCCGATGCCGGGGATACTGTATTATATGCACGTGCGAGGCGCGTGATAGAGTCAAGGAAAATTACCACATCGTGACCACACTCAACCATGCGTTTTGCACGTTCAAGCACAATCCCGGCAATCTTTACATGACGTTCGGCAGGCTCGTCGAATGTAGAGGCAATCACCTCGGCATTCACTGAACGCGCCATATCTGTAACCTCCTCGGGACGCTCGTCAATAAGCAGCATAATCATATAAGCCTCGGGATGATTAGCAGCAATGGCATTGGCAATATCCTTGAGCAACATTGTCTTACCGGTCTTGGGCTGCGCCACGATAAGACCACGCTGACCCTTGCCTATTGGAGAGAAGAGGTCCACCACACGGGCCGAGAGGTTATCATGACTCCCGCCACAGAGAGTAAACTTCTCCTCGGGGAAAAGCGGAGTAAGATTATCGAACGAAACTCGGTCACGCACAAGCTCGGGCGATGCACCGTTGATGCGATTCACCTTTACCAACGGGAAATATTTCTCGCCTGCCGATGCAGGGCGGATTATACCCTCTACAACGTCACCAGTCTTCAGCCCATAGAGCTTGATCTGTGACTGAGACACATAAACATCATCGGGTGATGCAAGATAGTTATAGTCAGACGAACGCAAGAAACCATAGTTATCGGGCATGATCTCAAGCACACCCTCCACCCTGAGCACATCGGCAAAGTCATACTGCGGCTTTGCAGGGACAGCCTCCTCTGCATTCTCCTGACGGCGCTGCTGGCCACGCTGGTTACGATCGTTACGTTTCTGTTCCTTGTTATTCTTCTCGAACTTGCCCACAAGTTCCGACGGCAGCTGTGCCGGCTCGCTCGGGAGATCCTCTATTGCAACAAAAGCCTCACCATCACTACCGGGTCCATCATTGACCGCAGGAGTTTCAACACTCTCCACGACCTCTGCAGGCTTCACGACATCTTTCTTAGGCTTGCGGCCACGCTTCTTTGGAGCAGGAGCCTCTGATTCAGGAGCAGCCACAGCTTCTACTACAGTAGTCTCAACGGATTCCGCTGCCTTCACACTCGCCGGTTCAGTAACGTTATCTTTTGTTGCATCCTTCTTTGGCTTGCGTCCACGTTTCTTTGGAGCAGGAGCTTCATCAACCCTTTCAGCCTCAGCTGTTTCAACCACTTTCTCTACTACAGAAAGTTCAACAGCCGGCGCTGTGGCACTCTTTTCCTCACTCATTACAACCTCTGCCTTTGGAGCAGCATCCTCCTCTTTTTTCACCTCGCTCTTATCAAGCTTTACAGCCTTGTCACCTGTCGCAGTATAAACCTTGCTGGGAGAATCGGTGCTTATACGGTGGCGACGATGCTCACGACGGTTCATCCTGTTCTCTTCCTTAACTACAGCCGGCGCGCCCGCCTTGCTGTTCTGCATAGCCTGACCGTCAAGAATACGGTAAATCAATGAATCACGGTCAAGAGACTTGATGCCCTTGATACCCAATTCCTGAGCTATCGACTGCAACTCTACAATCTCCTTGCTCCTTAGTTTTTCTATATGATACATAAATAAGAATATGGTACACTTCACCCAACAAGGCAAATGTCCACAATTTTGGAATCTATAAAGATTAATGAATTATTTTGACTGAAAAAGCAAAGGAAAGAATCCCTGCCCATAGTATTACAATGCAAAGATAGCGGTTTTGTTTAAAAACGTACGCACAAATTGCCATTTTTTTTACATTTTCACCCTGTATTTGGCCTTTTTATATAAGAAAATGGCAGCCAAGCATCGTTACTCCGCAGCCAATTATAACGAAAGGTCATTACAGCATATTAATTTCACTGATATATTGCAGCACCTCGTCACGACCTACAGCACTCTCCGACGAGGTTATGAACACAGGTGGAAGCTCCTCCCACTCTTCAAGGAGGCGTTTCTTGTATGCAGCCACATTGCTTGCAAGAGCCGTCTTCGTCAGCTTGTCAGCTTTGGTAAAGATTATTGAGAACGGGACACCGTTCTCTCCCAACCAGGTGATGAACTCCAGATCAATCTTCTGCGGCTCGTGGCGGCAATCGATAAGCACAAACAGCAGTGTCATCTGTTCGCGGTCGAGGATATAACTTGAGATTATCTCCTGCAGTTTCTCATTCTGTGACTTGCTACGCTTTGCATAGCCATAGCCGGGGAGGTCGACAAGATACCATTCATCATTTATAATAAAATGATTTATCAGCAATGTCTTGCCTGGTGTTGCAGACGTCATTGCCAATTTCCTGCGTCCTGTAAGCATATTTATAAGACTTGACTTACCCACATTCGAACGGCCTATGAATGCATATTCAGGTTTCCCGTCCTGCGGACACTTGCGTACATCACTGTTGCTTATCACAAACTGCGCACTCTTTATTACAGGTTTGTTCATTATTACATTATTTATAACGCGAAGATACGACGATAATCAAAAAAACACAAGCCCCGACAGTCAAATAATGGAAATAATGGCATCGACTCCCCACATACTGACATAGAATTGAAAAAATATGACTATCTTGCACCGTAAATACACATTGGCAAGATGCAGCAACGCAACACTTTTGTAATTTCCCGCGCATTGAGGAATTTCCTCAGTGCATCGATAATGACCTCACTCGCAGGACAGCTGGCTGTGACAACAGATGCCGTCATTGTGAGCCACATGATTGGCACTGATGCAATATCCGCAATAAACGTGGTCATGCCGTTGACCATGCTTTTCAGTTGCGCAAGCATACTCATTGGTTTGGGCGCAGGAGTGCTCATAGCCCGCGCCATAGGTGATCATGACAAAGAACGTATATGCCGGATATTTACCACCTCGCTTATAATGCTCATAGTTGCAGGAGCGGCTGTCTCTGCCTTGACATATTACAATTGCGACACAATCATAGACACAATATGCGACAACCCTCGCATAGCCCCGCTTGCGCTTGAATACGCAAAGGTGACAACCGCCGGTGCATTCTTCCTTATCCTTTCCAACGGAATAAACTATTTCGTAAGCACCGACGGCAGCCCCTCACTTGTCGCAAAAGGTGTTGTCACAGCTTCCATTGCCAACATTCTTCTCGATATCCTTTTTGTACAGCTGTGGGGTATCTCCGGCTCGGCACTGGCAACTGTCGCACATTACGTAATCACATTGCTTATTGTATCGACACATTTCCTAAAGAAGAATTGTTCATATCACTTTGTCAACCCTTTGAAAGGGATTGGCGGGTATATCGCACGCAACATCTACGAAGGCTTGCCTCTCATGCTAGGCAACCTAATCCTTGGCGCCGCCGTATTCATCATAAACAGCATGATACTTGGAGCGGCAGGAGCCGACGGCATGTACATCTGGACCGTGTGCCTGCAGGTACTGATGATAACGTTTGTGGTACTCAACGGAGTGGGCAACGCAATGCTCTCCATTGGCGGCGTGCTTGTCGGCGAGAAGGACTACCGCGGAGTACGCATTCTCACAACACTCTCTGCAAAGCTCGTATGCGGAGTGCTTGCACTCTTCGTGCTGTTTGTGCTGCTGTTCCCCGAGGCACTCGCCTATATGTTCGGTGCAGACACAGACGGGATTAACGTAGAGGTAAATGCGCCATTGCGCATATTCTCACTGTTGCTGATACCATTTGCCGTCACGCTGATAATGCGTTTCCTGTTCCAAATTCTTGAATACCGCATATTGAGTCTTGTACTCTCCGTGGGGCAGCTGGCAGGCATTATAATATCCCTGTGGCTCTTCATAGAATTTATTCCCGGGCATCTGTGGTGGAGTTTCCCTGTGTCGGCAGTATTGCTTATACTGTTCCAATTGGGTGCCACATATGCGATGAGCCTGAAAGAGAGAGGCACATCACCGGTAACCCTTATACCGCACGATTCGACAGTTGAAGAGTCAACAAGTTTCTCGTCAGGATATAGCGAAGAGGGCATTCTGAACGCCATTGAAGAGATAAAAAGATTTCTTGGCCTGCATGGTATACCCAAAGAAAGTATCGATAGAAACGTACATTATTGCAACAAAGCAATGGATGGACTGCTTAAATATGCCGACAAAGGAAAACGCTGTTTCGACATACACATACGCATTGCAGGAGAAGAGATACACACAGTACTTCGCGATGTAGGTAAGCGCATAACCATTCCGCTACCCGATGATATAAGCAGCCCAAACATCGAACACAAATACATGTACGGGCAGAATGTATTTTTCATTAAAGTATTACAATGCAGTAAAGCATAGCAAAGGCGACCGAGAGGGTCGCCTTTGCTATGCTTTACTGGATGATTTTGATTCCCACAAAGAATGTCCTCGGCTGTGTAGGACCGTAAAAATATCCCGAGTCACGGAACTCACCCTTGTCAAGGTCTTTCTGGAAGCTGTCAAGGATATTCTGTACACCTGCATTGACCTCAAGGTTTATGTGGTCATGCAACACAAAGGTATATGCAGTCTTGAAATTCAGGTCAAAGAAGTCGGGTGTCGTCTCCATACGGTCGTTCTCGATGTAACCTGCATAATGGGGTACAATCATGGAACCTGTATATGTACCCGAGAGCGAGAGGTCAAGACGTTTGAGCGGCGAAGACGTCAGCGTAAAATAACCGTAATAGTCGGGAGTACGCATCATACGCTTTGTTGTGAGAGCCTCGCCGTCGACCTCAGTCCAAGCCTCAGCACTCTTGTAACGGCTCTGCTGTGCAGTAAAGCCCACCTGCAACGAAACATCCTTTCCGTGCGCAATCTTTGCATCGATGTTAGCACCATACACACGCGCGCCGTCACCGTTGCGTCGCTCCTTCATGGCAAAGCCGTCGGCGTTTGTACCCACATCCTCAAGAATGAAGACATTGTTCAGGTCGGTGTAGAAACCTTCCAGAAGTATATTTGCCTGCCAGTGACCGAACTTTGTTGTCCAGTCGACAGAGCCGCTGAAACTGTTGGAACGTTCCTCCTTGAGATTGTCGGCAAGGGCAATCTGCACACCCTCACCTCCTACGGCCGTAACGTGCAGGTCCTCGTCATATGCCTGCGGTGCACGGAAGCCTGTAGAATAGGTCAGTCGCGCCTGGAAGTCACGGTTGGGCTTGAAAAGCAGGTTGACACGTGGGCTGAAGATAGGATTATCAATAAGGTTATGCTTGTCGAGACGCAGGCCCACCAGCAACGAGAAGAGGTTCATATTCCACTCGTTCTGGGCAAAAGCACTTGCAATACGCACATTCTGCTTCATATCACGGTTGTAGCCGGTCATGATGTCGTGCAGTTTGTTCTCCTGATACTCGATACCACCGGTAAAGGTCGCCGGTGAAAAGAGGCAGTTATCCATGCTGCCGGTATATGTTGCACCGGTAATCCAGGTAAGGTCATCGGTCTTGCCGTATGCGTTAGGGTCGCGCTGTGCACCATAATAGCTGTTGCGGTCGACATGCTGTACCGATGCAAAAAGCGACAACTTGTGCTTGTAGCCCAACCAACCGATGTCGTATGTTACACCTCCGCTGTTTATGACATGTTCTGTCTGCTCGGTAATATCGCTCTCATGGGGCTGATAGTCAAATTTGTTACCGCCACGACGCAATTCGTCGGTAGTATGGTACTCAAGGTTCAGACGACTGGTATAGGTCGGGCGGTAGAACGCACGCAGGCCGAAGGTGTTGATATTCACCTTGCCAAGCTCCGAGAAGCCGTCACCATCATGATCGTAAGGGTTACGGTTGCGGTAGTTCTCATAGAGCGCAATACCGTATGTATTATCCTTTGAAACCAATGACGCATTGGCGCCTACACTTTGCTCCCACGCATCGCCACCGTAGCAGGCAAGGTTACTTGTCACAGAGAAAGAGTTGCTCACAGGATCTTTAGTGATGATATTTACAGTACCGCCAACAGCGTTGGCACCGAAAAGTGCCGAACCGCCACCGCGCACTACCTCCACTCGCTCAATCATATTCACCGGAATCTGCTCAAGGCCATAGACACCGCTTAGTGCACTCACCACAGGACGGCTGTTGATGAGCACCTGTGAATAGGGGCCCTCAAGACCGTTTATACGCACTTGCGGAAAACCACAGTTCTGACAGTTGTTCTCCACGCGAAGGCCTGTGATATAATTGAGGCTCTTTGCAAGGTCAAGAGAGTTCACAGCATCGAAAAGGTCCATTGAAGCCACCGACACAACCACAGGAGCATCCTTGCGGCTTATGACATTGCGGTTAGCCGACACGACAAGCTCATCCATGACAACATCTTCTGTCTTCAGTTTGAAGTGGATGACAGTTGTGAAATTCTTGCTAACGACAACCTCCTTTGTAACAGTTGTGTAACCTACAGCCGACACGCGCAGATGATACTTGCCTGCCGCAAGATTGCGGAACTCGAACTGACCTTCTTCGTTACTAACAGCGCCATCACCTGTCTCCTCAATGTATATTGAGGCAAAAGGGATGTCCTCCTCCGTATCATACTCAATTACATGTCCCATAATCTTATTACCGTCTTTTATCCCAATGTTGGCATAAGCAGTAAAAGAAAGAAGGCTGAAAAGAGCGGTAAAAAAAAGTAAAAGTTTTCTGTTCATATATTATACTATTATCCTCTTTTTAACAAAAGACGTGCAAAATTATATAAAACAGCATTGCCGGGAAATAACAACATGTTGCCAAAAGCCACCGTTCACATAGTTGAATTAATTATTTTTAATTAAAATATGTCAACATAAAAACACAAACAGGGCTGTATAAGCCATCAACCGCACAACATTTTGTCATAATTATTTTGCAGACAAAAACTTTTTATCATAATTTTGCGAATTATCGTTACTATTTTTGTGTATTAACTTTACAAAAGCAAACCTATAATGAAAAGAACGGTTACATTTTTAACACTGATTCTGTTTTTTGCTGTAACGGCATTTGCAGGCCCGGTAGACCCTGACAAAGCCCTGGAAATAGCAAATTCATTCTGGAGCAACAACTCATTGAGCGGAAACAAGACTGTTACACTTCAGCTTGCACCAGACAACAGAATGTCAAAGAGCGGCAGTCGCATCGCTATTGAGGATGATGACGCCCAGTATTATCTCATCACCCCACAGGAGGGCAGCGGATTCATCATCGTATCGGGTGATGACAGGCTGTCACCGATTGTAGGTTACTCTACAGCCAACACTGCCGATGAGATGCCGCCTGCACTTGTAGACTGGCTTGAAGAATACAGCAGTTACGTTGATGACATCCGTGCCGGAAATATTGAACCGGCCATCACAACCGGTGCTACAGGCCCAGCCATTGCACCAATGCTGAAGACAAGCTGGAACCAAAGTGCACCATACAACAATCTATGTCCCACAATCAATGGGCAGAAGACACCTACAGGCTGTACTGCAACCGCCATGGCACAGGTAATGAAGTACCACAACTGGCCTGAAAAGCCTATCAAGGCTATCACTTGGAACAATAGCGCTACAGGCAAGCAGGAGACTGTAGATATCACAAAAAACACATACGATTGGGACAATATGCTTCCCCACTACCGTAACGGTTACAACTCGGCACAGGCCCGTGCTGTTGCACAGCTGATGTTCGATGTGGGACGTGCCATCAATAGTACATACGCTCCGGCCGGCACAGGAAGCGCCGACATCTATGCATCAAGAGCCCTCGTGAATGTATTCGACTACTCACCGCAGATAAAGCTCTTGAGAAGAAGCGAGTGCACATACGAAGAGTTCTTCACCGCCATCCGAGACAACCTTGAGGCAGGCCTGCCTGTCCTGCACTACGGACACGGCCAGTCATACGCTGCAGGACACGCCTTTGTATGTGACGGTATAGACGCCAATAACCTTGTGCACATTGACTGGGGTTGGGACGGTGCATACAACGGATATTTCGATATCGGCTCAATGGCTCCAGGCGGTTCGGGTATCGGTGGCGGTCAGGACAGATACAATGTGGGCCAGACCATAATGATAAACATCAAGCCACGCAATACCGATGAAGCCGGCAGACAGGGTGACCCCACCCTTTATGTCTTTGACCCCGTAAACCCGGCAACCAATGCTTCCCTTGACGAGTACACAGCAAGGTTCTCGGCTGGAAATGCAAAGGTAAGGATGGTGGGATATTTCCTCAACTGGTCACATTCTACTTATAACATACAGTATATGATCTCTGTCACAAGTGCAGACGGCAAATACAACAGGATGCTTCAGGGAAACAGTGATGTAGAAGTCCAGTTCGAGAAAGCAACCGGGTACTACATAGACCTCAACGTAAACAATTCCAACAAGAACAATCCAAATTACCTCAGCGAGGGCACATATTATATTGAGATATATTACAAGGATGCCGATGGCAATAATGTAAAGATGAAGGGCGAGCCCAACTGCCTTAAATTAGAGGTGGGTGCGACCAACGTAAAACTAAGCAGAGCACTGCCCGAGATTGAACTCACCGATTTCAAATTCAGAGAGACTCCGGTGTACCCCAATGACAATATGGAATTCGACATTGCCTTGAGAAACAACAACGCACACAATGCCACTGTTGTAGTTGTACCCATCGTGAACAAGCTCAATGGCGAGACTGTAGTCAACAGCGATACTCTATCAAACCATGGTATCCTCATCAATGTTTTCGACAACACAGACTTCCTTGCGACATACACTGTACCCAATGGCATAACCGGCAGCGGAGACCATTACATCTCATTTGCATACGATATCAGGAACTGTTATGTCAACCATGAAGTCAAAGTCGAGAACAAGAAGCTCAAGAGCATTGCCGGCAAGAGTTCTACATTCTACATTGAACAGGTTCCGGAAGGCCCTATACCCACTGTGATATCAATCTCAACACCTGACATCGTGGTAGGACGCAAGCTCACATTGACAGCAAACGTACAGAATGCAGCATTCACCGACAGCCCTTACTCCGGCACCATCGGTCTTTTTGCCGAGAAAGACGGCATGAGCATACTATTGAGCGAGAAAAAGGTTACCAATCTCGCACGCAACGCATCGACATCATTGTCTTTCACTTCCGAGGACTATTTCCCTGCGCTCACCGTGGGCACTTACAGCACATACATATGCGAATTTGATGGTGAGAGTTGGAAAAAGATTGCAGGAAACGGTACTTACACCTTTACCCTCAATGAGGCAGCAACAGGTATACCTTATGTATGCGACAATATTGTTGTAGGCAACGACAACACGGTTGCGAAGGGTGACAGTATTGACCTGAAGGCAACTCTCGGCTGCGAATTCAGCGACTTCGAAGGATACATAAGAGTGAATGTACTCAATGGCATCACAATGGTTCTGCGAAGCGAATACATACCTATTTCAATATCCAATGGCAGCACACTTGAGATGAATATCAGATGCATGTGCGGCAAGACAGCACCGCTGGGCCAGCGTACCGTGAGCATAGCTTATTATGACAACAACAAGCGTCAGCTTGGTCACGTGTCGAACAACAGCATCAATATCCCCGATAATGGTTTGTTCCTTGTGACCGACGGCACAAGCATCGAGAGCATTGCAGACTGCGGTATCACATTGAATGAAACGAACGGATGCATTAACGTTGAAGGTGTAGCAGAAGGTGCCATAATCAGCGTGATTGGCATTGACGGCATAACAGTATACAGCGGTACTGCAACAAGCATTGCTGTAAAAGACGGCCTTTATATAGTGACAGTCAAGCAAGAGGGCAAGCTACGTGCTACCAAAATCATTGTCAAGTAACATACAATTGAACAATTAATAGACAAAGAGGCTTCACGCAAGCCTCTTTGTCTATTTTTTCAAACACGAAAAACTTTTTTCAACCAAAAAGTTGTCATTCTGCCAACATAGAACTAATTTAGCACAAAATATTAAATAAACACGTATGAAAAGAGCATTCATAACAACAGCGTTAGCACTGTCGCTGGTGTTCGGCTACGCTTGTGGCGGAAACGGAAAAATCAGTAAAGGAGAATCAAAAAGAATCAAAGAGTATTTTACACAGACACTGCAAGATGCAGACTGCACCTACAGCAACAGCAAGAAGGTGAAAATAAAGAATATCGCAAAGGCACGCGCTGCAGTTTGGGAGTGTTGGAAAGAAGCTGTAAACGACTTCAGCGAGGAGAAGCTCATTGCCCCGTTCAGTATAGAAGAGCCACGCGATACGGGCTACTGGCACCTTCCAGAGGATCTGGAGCCCGATGCGACAATGCCTTACTATTTCATTGAGAAAGGAGAGCAGCCGGCAGCCGGTTATCCGCTTTTCCTTTACATGCACGGCTCAGGCCTAAAGACAAGCGAATGGGAGAATGGTTTCAGACTCTGCCACAGCTATGATGATGCTCCATCACTGCATTTCATTCCACAGATACCTAACGGATTCGGTGAGTTTTACCGTTGGGCTATCCAGAGTAAGCAGTGGGCATGGGAGAAACTTCTGCGCCTTGCGTTCCTCAACGAGAACATAGACAGGAACAGAATCTATTTCTACGGAATTTCAGAGGGCGGTTACGGTAGCCAGCGCCTTGCATCGTTCTATGCCGACTACCTTGCAGGTGCAGGTCCTATGGCAGGTGGAGAGCCTTTGAAGAACGCCCCAATGGAGAATCTTGCAAACATCGCGTTCTCTTTGCGCACAGGAGAAAAGGACTACGGATTCGGCCGTAATACAATGACCGACAATGCAGCGAAGACTATCGCCAAACTCGCCGAGGAGCACCCCGGCCTGTACAAGAACTTCATTGAGATTGTACCGGGAATGGGCCATGGCATCAATTATGAGACCACAACACCATGGTTGAGCAAGCACACACGTAACCCACACCCCACATATTTCTATTGGGAGGACTATGATATGTACGGACGTCACCGCACCGGTTTCTACAACCTGCGCGTCAACGAGACATCACGTACTAATGACGAGGAACGCACATGCTATGAGGTGAAAATCAGCGGCAATACAATAGAAATGACCGTAAAGAACGCCACATACACCACAACCAGTTCACTCTACAACATCCCCATGTTCTTTGAGCGCACATACCAGCCCGCGACAAAGGGTAACGTTACACTGTTCCTCAACGAGGAGTTATTTGACCTCACAAAACCCGTCAAGGTTGTTGTAAACGGCAAGGAGGCTTTCAACGGCAAGGTACAACCCACAATAGAGGCTATGGTAGAGAGTTGTGCCGAGTATTTTGACCCCGAGCGAGTATTCCCCGCCAAGATTGACGTTGAGATAAAATAAACGGCCCGCATAGATGAACCAGGAGTACCCATCGGCACTGCTCGAGAGGGCTGTGAAAGAGTTCACCAAGTTGCCGGGCATAGGACGCAAGACTGCAACCCGCCTTGTGCTGTACTTGTTGCGCAAGCGCGAGGATGAGGTTGCAGGCTTTTCAGACGCAATCATAACCCTGAAACGCGAGGCAAAATACTGTACCGAGTGCCACAGCATATCGGACACCGACATCTGCCCCATCTGCGCCAACCCAATGCGCGACCACAGCACCATCTGCGTAGTGGAAAATATACAGGATGTGATGGCCGTGGAGAACACAATGCAGTACCGCGGCGTATACCATGTCCTGGGCGGTGTTATATCCCCCATGGACGGAGTATCGCCGGGCGACCTACATATAGAGAGCCTCATCAATCGTGTAGCAACAGGAAAGGTAAAGGAGATAATACTTGCCCTAAGTTCCACTATGGAGGGCGACACTACGAACTTCTACATTTACCGCAAATTGCAGCAGTACGACGTAAAGCTGTCGGTCATTGCACGCGGGATATCCGTGGGCGACGAGCTTGAGTATGCCGATGAGGTGACCCTCGGCAGTTCAATAAAGAACAGGACACCTTTCACCGGAAAAACAATATAAATGATGAACAACAACGAAATTCTTAAATCACTTAGAATAAACTACATATTCTCTGTCCTCGCTGCACTCATGGTCATTGTTGTATTCGAGATTGGCGTGGTTGCAAAGGGCGCCCTCGGCAGCTTTCTGTCATCAACCTGGACCTACATACTTCAAGTAACAGCTGTGATGGTTACCGTACTGTTCATTCCTCTTGCCATTAAAGGGTTCACAAACAGTCTCAGCAAGGCTTTGGGAAGCTGTGACGAGGAATTCAAGAAGCTATTCGCAAAGAAAAGCATACAGAGAATATTCCTGATCTTCATAGCATTGTTGCTGAATATATTCATATATTACGGGACAGGATACAACGGCTCACTATACTGCGGCCTGTTCGCATTCGGGACATTGCTTTACAGCTACCCTACCAAAATGGTACTGAACGACTACCTTGAGCAGAACAGCCAAGCAAGAAATAACAAGAAATGAAAAGCCAAAAGAGCCGTCTGCAATGAAACTATCGGTAATTATTGTAAACTACAAGGTCAAGTATTACCTTGAACAATGCCTGCGTTCCGTAACAGAGGCATCAAAGGGTATTGCCGTAGAGGTCATTGTGGTGGACAACGCATCGGGCGACGGATCTGTAGAATACCTGAGTGAGCGCTTCCCTGATATAACAATCATTGCCAGCAAGGAGAATCTCGGGTTCGCCCGTGCCAACAACCTTGCCATACGCAACAGCCATGGCGAGTACATACTGTTGCTGAACCCAGACACCATAGTTGCCGAGAACACCTTTACAGACTTCATCGGCCTAATGGAGCGTCACCCCGACGCAGGAGGCTGTGGAGCATATATGCTGCATACCAACGGTTCCTTTGCGCCCGAGTCGCGCCGAGGTCTGCCGACACCTTTTGTAGCATTCTGCAAGATGTCAGGCCTGTCATCACTCTTTCCCAAGACACACACATTCGGACGCTATTACATGAGCTACCTTGACAAGAACGAGGAGAACCGGATAGAGATAATGTCAGGAGCCTTCATGTTCCTGCGCCGCGAGGCGCTTGACAAGGCAGGACTGCTTGACGAGGATTTCTTCATGTACGGCGAGGATATCGACCTATCTTACCGCATACTAAAGGCCGGCTACAACAACTACTTCCTGCCTTCGCGTATACTGCATTATAAGGGAGAGAGCACGGTAAAGAGCTCCTACCGCTACGTACATACATTCTACCAGGCTATGGAGCTGTTCTTCAACAAGCACTACTCACACTACTCACTGCTGCTGAAATTGCCCATCAAGCTCGCCATCTGGGGACGCGCCATGCTGGCATACTTAGGAAACCAGTTCAAACACCGCCAGGAGAACAGCCAGACACTCTACCCAATAAACTGTATTGTGATAGGCAACTCTGAAGCCACAAAGCAGGTACAGGCAATACTTGCAGAGCATTACGGAAACTGCAGGCATACATATATCAACGGCAACCACCAGAGCCTGCCTCTGGGACACCACACACAGGGAATAGACCTCGGCAGCTATGACACTGTGGTATACGATACAGGAGCATACAGCTACTGCACCATATTGAAACTGCTGTCGCAGGAAGGGACAAAACGCCTGCGACTGGGAACATACTCCACCGACACACAGATACTGATAACAGACGGAGCAATACACCACTATAGCAAGTAAAATGAGAGACCAATGGCTTAAAGATGACATCGTCAGCCTGCGTTCCCCCGAGCCTGAGGACCTGGAACTGATGTACGCGATGGAGAACGACACCACCTTATGGAGCGCCGGCAATGCCACACTTCCCTACTCGCGATACACACTGCGTGCATATCTTGAGCAGAGTAGCCAAGACCTTATAACCGAGCGTCAGGCACGCTTTGTCATAGAGACCGCAGAGGGCGTGAAAGCCGGAATGATAGACCTTGCCGACTATGACCCCATAAACAGCCGCGCCGAGGTGTGCATCGGCATCCTGGGAAGCTACCGCGGCAAAGGAATCGCTACCCACGCCCTGCATTTGTTGTGCAATTACGCGGCAGAACGCCTGCATCTTCACCAGTTATATGCATACGTGCCGGTCTGGAATGAAGAAAGCATAAAACTTTTTGGAAGATGCGGCTTCACAAGCAATGCCACACTCAAAGAGTGGATAAGAGAAAAAGAAGGATACTCCGACGTCATTTTAATGCAAAAAACAGAGTAAAAGACCCATTTTTAAGGGAAAATCAAAAAAAATGCACTAAAAACGAAAAAAAGTTCGCAAAACATTTGCAGATTCAAAAAAAGTCCTTACCTTTGCACTCGCTTTGAGACACGAACAAAGCAGAAAAACATAATGGTGCGTTAGTTCAGTTGGTTAGAATATCTGCCTGTCACGCAGGGGGTCACGGGTTCGAGTCCCGTACGCACCGCAAGAAGAAACCGAAAAGGTTTCTTCTTTTTTTTATACACTCTCCCCGTGACCCGGGGTCAGGGTTCAGTAGCAAAAAGGTGTGGATTTTTATGAGCACAATGCAAAATTATTGCACTCGCTTACCCGCACCCTTTATCGGTGACGGATATTCATCTTGGCTGTTGTAT